>CAMEUL010000054.1 GCA_945938205.1 uncultured Traorella sp.
CTGTAGGATCATGACATAAAAGCCACGCTCACTTTGTGACCGATCACAAATATGCTGGATATGATGTTTGATCACCATTGAAATAAGTTCATCTGAATACTCATCTACAATGCAGATACCTTTGATCCTGAGACTCTCTTTTACATGTTCAAAGTTTTCTAAGCGTCTTCTGTCATTTCCATAGAAATCAAAAATCATCAGGTCTATTTTCAGATTCCTGATTTCTTTTTCATCTCCATTTTTTAATTCATATATCAGAAACTGTGAATCATACTTTGTTAGATGTGTAATCTTTTCAATAAGATCCTGATTCTGTAGAAAATAACCGATCCGTATCATAAATCTCCTTCATGTAAACATATTTTTTGCCAATCTTATGACGGGAATAAAACCCCATCTTGACTCCTTGATTCAAATGATGTCGTGCTGTCTCATAAGTGACAGACATTTTATGCATATAATATTCAATATCAAAGTGTTCCTTATCCAAATTTTCATAAAATTGAAACTGATTCATAGGAAGTTCTTTCATCTTACGATGATAGTGTATCATTTTTACGAACAATAAGTTGGAAATATGCATCAACCATTCCAAAAAAGATTTAGTAATATCTTCTTCAAAACTATAAATAAAGTCAAAACTGAAAAGAAACAACAGATTCATTTGATATTTTAGAAGGCATTCACGACATTTCTGAAGATCATTGCGAAGAATAAATACCTGAATTAAAGGATGCAGAATATCTGAATCTTCAAAAAAATAGATTTCATTCATTTTCGTCTGGATTTGAGGCGTCAGTACAATAGAATAAAGCTGTTCCTTATACTGAAAATGAATCCGATACTGATCCCGATAACGATTCATTTCTTCTAGTATAAAAGCACTTCCTAAATGAAAATCATTTATGATTTCCTTATCTGAAGCATAATGATCCAGCGTATATTTTTCGAAAAGTTTCATGGATTCATCGTATCATATTTTATGTGTCAAAATGTATATTCCGACAAAAAAAGAAGTCATTCGACTTCTTATTCATCATCAACAGATAAAATGGCCATAAAGGCTTCCTGTGGCACTTCCACAGACCCTACCTGTTTCATACGCTTCTTTCCTTCTTTCTGCTTCTCCAAAAGTTTCTTCTTACGTGTGATGTCACCACCATAACATTTCGCAAGCACATTTTTACGTAATGCAGAAATATTCGTACGGGCAATGATCTTAGAATTCAAAGCTGCTTGAACAGGTATTTCAAACTGCTGCCGAGGAATCAGCTTTCGCAGTTTCTCACAGAGATTCTTACCACGATTATAAGCAAAATCCTTATGCACGATACTGCTTAAGGCATCAACGATTTCTCCATTCAAAAGAATGTCCATTTTTGCTAGTTTGCTGACCTGATATCCACTTAATTCATAATCAAAAGATGCATATCCACGTGAGCAGGACTTCAAACGGTCAAAGAAATCATATACGATCTCTCCTAAAGGAAGTTGATAAATAATTGAAACACGGCTTTCATCTAGATAAATCATATCTTCATAAATGCCACGTTTGTTTTGGGCAAGTTCCATGATCGGACCAATATATTCCTTTGGACACATAATGGTTGCTTTCACAAAAGGTTCTTCAATGCTTTCAATTTTCTGTACTTCAGGCAGCTGTGATGGATTGTCAATAGAAATCTGTGTTCCGTCTGTCATATTGACATGATAAACAACACTTGGTGCAGTTGCGATAATATCAATGTTGAATTCACGTTCAATTCTTTCCTGGATTACATCCATATGAAGAAGGCCTAAAAAGCCACAGCGAAAACCAAATCCCAAGGCTTGAGAGGTTTCTGCCTCAAACTGTAAAGAAGCATCATTAAGCTGAAGTTTATCCAAAGCATCACGCAAATCATTGTAACGATTGCTTTCTACCGGATAAAGTCCACAATAGACCATTGGATTTAATTCACGATATCCAGCAAGTGGTTCAATGGCCGGCATTTCTTTCAAAGTAATCGTATCCCCAACACGAACATCTTTAATATTTTTAATAGAAGCAGCAATCCAGCCAACTTCTCCACAAACAAGTTCATTCTTCTTGACTTCTTTTGGTGTACGGATACCACATTCCAATACTTCATATTCAGCGCCTGTGGCCATGAATTTCATGGTATCTCCTACCCTTAAAGTTCCTTCTTTCACACAGACCTGTACTATAACTCCACGATAAGCATCATAAGCACTATCAAAAACCAAAGCTTTTAAGCGATTATTACGATCTCCTTTTGGTGGTGGTACTAAACGAACGATCTGTTCGAGAACATCATGAACATTCAATCCACTCTTAGCACTGATCAAAGGAGCCTGATGAGCATCTAATCCAATTACATTTTCTATTTCATGGATAACACGGTCTGGATCTGCACTTGGCAAATCCACTTTGTTGATGACAGGAAGAATTTCCAGATCATTATCCAAAGCAAGATACACATTGGCTAATGTCTGCGCTTCAATTCCTTGAGCGGCATCCACTACAAGAACCGCTCCTTCACAAGCGGCCAAAGAACGTGACACTTCATACGTAAAGTCCACATGTCCCGGAGTATCAATTAAATGAAAGGTATAAGTTTCTCCATCATCTGCCTTATAATTCAGTGCGACAGCATTCAGTTTGATGGTAATTCCTCTTTCTCTTTCAAGATCCATTGTATCCAATAACTGTTCCTTCATCTCTCGTGAAGATACAGTATCTGTCATTTCAAGTATACGATCTGCCAGTGTAGATTTTCCATGATCAATATGTGCGATAATTGAAAAATTACGTATCTTGTTTTGATCCATAAAATCCCTCCAATATACTCAACTATTATAAAGAAAACTCACATAAATCGCAATAGAAAAGAGTGGGTTTCCACTCTTATTCCATGTGATTCATTTCAATTATTTTTCAAAACTTGTCCTTTTCTTGAGTACTACGAAAATCAAACCACTCAAAATCGTCATAACTACAAAATTCAAAATCATCAAATGATCCGAAGTGTTTGGTGCTGAAGGTTTCGTTGTTTCTGTATCCTTATATGCCAATGCATAAGTAGAGAACTGATCACTTTCAAATACAAGAAGTCCATCCTTCTCAACTGTTTCAAGTTTTTCAACTTTACCATCATGAATACGGAAAACTATAAAGGTTCTTCCTTCTTTCTTCAAATCTTCTGGTACAGCAATCTGGAATTTCAATTTTTCTTTAGTTGAAGTAAGATTTCCTAAAGGTTCATTATCTGCCATTACATGAATCGTAATATCCAGATACTGTGCTACTGTTAGATCGTTCTTGCTAGTTTCAGCAATGATCTTTTCGATTTCTTTCTTCACTTCAGGACTAACTTTTGTAGGATCTATAAGAGTTGGTTTAGCACTGATGTTAACATCCTTACCTTCTTGAATGGCTTTTTCAGCCAAAGGTCCTAATACCTTATCATCCTTAATACTTTCATTCAGGATATCTTCTGTCTTCTTCGCATCTTCAACTCCAACAGTGACTTCCTTCACTTCTTCTTTAGGGTTTACTGTAGGAACATCTACTTCTGTATTTCCCTGTGAAGGTTTTTCTGGTTCTACTGGTTTCTCTGGTTCAGTAGGCTTTTCAGGTTCTTCCGGTTTATTGTCTTTTTCGATAACAGCATAGGTTGAGAAGTGATCTGTCTCAAATGTTACTTTTCCATTTTCAACTTTACTTCCTTCAACTAAATGTTTTACACCATTGTCATCTACATAGTAGACTTCTACTTCTTTATCATTTAGTTCAGTTGGAAGATCAATACTTAAAGTCACATCATCAGCAGGCTGTATTGTAAATCCATATGAATCAAGAGACATATCATAAGCTACATAATCATTCTTTTCATCGATTTTTGTTTCTTCAACTTTTAGTATTGTATCAGTTGGAGCAGATCCCAATGGTGAACTCATACTTACAGAATTTGATTCAGAAGCATAAGTAGTGGTATTGTTTATTCTTTCTTGTTTGGACATTACTGTATTTCCATTTCCATCAACAAGATTACCTTCATCATCTACAAGGAAATATAAAGATTTAAATGAAAAACCATTGAAAAAGCCACTCACTTCATTACTTGCATCATATTTTGGTGGTAATGCGAATGTTTTTATCTCAAAAAAAGCATGTTTTCCATCCCCTGATGGCTGTACACCAGATCCCATAGCTCCTGGTTTAAGTTTGAATGTTTCTTGAATTATTTCGCCTGAATTAAGTTTAACCGTAAATATTGCTTGATTGCTGAAATTTCCTGTTTTGTAATCAGTATATTTAAGAGCAACTTCTTTTTTATAATCTACTGATACAACGGTACCAACTAATTCATCAAATACTACTTTCACAGGAATATAAAACTTAGGTTCAGTATCACTTCTGTTCACTTTAAATGGTACTTGAACAGTTACTTCAGATTGGTTAGTATCTGTTATTTTTGATGCAACATATCTATATACATTTAAATAGTCACCTAAATCAAATATAATTTCTCTCTTTTTACCATTTTCATCTAAATAGTAAATTTGTAAGTCATCACCTTCTGGCAAAACTGCTCCTTTTCTATAATGTAGACAATTATCAGAGTAATTTGTTTCAATTTTGATATCTTCCTTTTTCAGATCAATATATGGATTGTTTTTATTATTAACAGCAAAATGAAAATCACCTTCTGGTAATGGAATACAACCCTCATAAGATCCATAATATTGATAATTATTTGCTCGATCAGATAGTACTATACCTGTCAGTTTAAATTCATCAAATTGATCTCCTGTTAAGCCAAAATAACGAAAATCTTCAATTGTATATTTTAAGCCATATTTATCATCATCGCATACTAAATCTTCATCATAATAATACGCACCTATCTGTTCAGAATTGTTATTCATAAAATAGAATGCAGCACGCAACAAACCAGATTCTTTTGTTTCATTTGATTTAAAACTAATGGTCACTTCTTTATCATCATATTCAACTTTTAAATCTTCGATTGTAGGTTTATTACGATCAACTAACACATCCTTAATTTTAATAGAAACCTCACCATGATAACCAAAAACATTCTCATTGGTTACAGTATAATAAGGAAAGTATTCATCCAAATCGTCAGATGTTTTATTTGAAATAAATTGCATATTCCCCATATTATTTATCACAAGACAAAGAAAACTATAATTGTCATATCTCAATCTATCATCGAAATAGAAATTATAAGTTCCCTCTTCTTGTTCACTAGGTTGTCCAGAAACATTTATAACTCTAGAAGAATCACTAACAAGATACAATTCCAGAATTCCTAATTCGGCTTCACCTGCATCATACTTTAATTTAATCGTAGATGGAACATCAATTTCTTCTGGTAAGTCTTCAAAATAAAAAGATTTGATCATTGATCCTTCCGCAACTCTAATTGGTTCTTCTGCTTGTACATGAACAAATGTAGTTTGAATAACTCCAAGGCCTAGAAATACCGCTAATAAACATTGTAATATTTTCTTCATATTTCCCTCTTTCCCCTTACACTTGAATAATAATGTAGACTTTTACATTCACTTATTATATGATAACAATGTAAGAAAGAAAGGCCTTACATTTGACAATTAATAAAGACCAAAAAAGTCTACATAATCTTTCAAAATGGAACCTTATTTTGTTTACAATCATATTCACAAATGAGATAATGTGGATGTCATGAAAAAGGGTGAATAACAATGATTGAAAAGAATGAAAATACATATAAAATGATAAAGAATCTAACAGTTTTTAATAGAAATTTTATTTTTGATAATGAACAATACGAAATACAGATTCATGGTTTTCTAAATAAAATACTTTGGAACTTTGATCAGATATTCTTTTTAATTATCATGTTTACGATTCCACTTATAGTGAAAGGAAATCATGATGTAATATCTTTTCTTCTCTATTGTGGAATTTATATAATTATCCTTTTGATTAGCAATACTATTCAAACAAATTTCACACGTAAGAAACTGTTTTATAGTAATCATGTTGTGATAGAGAAAAAATAGTTTATGAAGATGATGCTGTCATCTTTTTTAGTATATGAAAAAAGAAGCTTATTCAGCTTCTTTCAATCGTTGATATAAATCATTGAGTAGAGATTGTATGCTAACTCTCGTTAGTCCTCTGACACCACATGCTAAGTTATGACCTCCGCCATGATAGTTAGCTGCAATATCATTGATCTTCGCATTTTTAGAACGTAAAGATCCACTGTAAGTTCCATCACTTTGTTGAGTAAAAAGACAATACATCTGGAATTCTTCTACACTGTTCATGATGAAGACTTTTTCCTTTGCCTTTTCAAAAGTCAATCCAAACTGTTCATAGTCTTTACAATCCGCAATAACATAAGCAATGGAATCATGAATAAATTCCACATGAGCACGCAAATATGTCTCATAACGGAATGAATTTAGATCTGAGGCAAACATTCTTTCATTGACAAGTGGAATATCTACACCAAAAGATGCAAGATATCCGGCTAATTTAAATGTATTTGGAGTCACACTGCGAATGCCAAATTTCTGAGAATCTGTCAATAGCCCACAATAGAGGTAAGTAGCACATTCTTGTGTTAGTTTCTCATTGTTTTCCATAAGAAGTGTTCCTAACACTTCGCATGTTGCACAGGCTTTTTCATTGACAATATTAATATCTCCAAAATTGTCAACAATTGGATGGTGATCGATCTTAATGATCTTCGCACAATCAAAGACACCTTCCCCATCAATTCTTTCACGATTAGCGGTATCACAAACAATCGCTAAAGCTTTTGAGAAATCAATATCTCCATGATAGCACTGAGGAAAGAAAGTTTTCACATTTTCTTTTCCCAATGCATAAAAGGTTTTCTCTGGAAACTGATTCTCAAGATACGTTTTGAGTCCAAATTGAGAGCCATTGGCATCTCCATCCGGATTCACATGTCGATAGATGCAGATCGTATCAAACTCTTTAACGGTTTCCAGTAATTTTTCTAACATATTAGAAACCTAAAATACGGTATGTATCTCTGGCGATGACAAGTTCTTCGTTGGTAGGAACTACAAATACAGCTACTTTACTGTCAGGGTTGCTGATCTTAGCTTCTTTTCCATGAATCTGGCTGTTCAGTTCTTCATTGATGCTTAAGCCTAGGTTTTCTTTCATAGCGTTAAGGATCAGACCTCTTAAGTGAGAATCATTTTCACCAAGCCCTGCAGTAAAGGAAATTGCATCCACATGGCCTAACTGCATGATATATCCACCAATCATGTTGATGACACGGTTTACATATACCTGAAGAGTCAGGATAGCTCTTTCATTGCCTTCATGATAAGCTTTTTCAATATCACGGGCATCACTGGAAATTCCGCTGATTCCCAGCATTCCTGATTTCTTATTTAAGGCTGTATCCATTTCATCCGCACTCATACCTGTCTGGCGAGTCATATAAACAACTACTGCAGGGTCGATATCTCCACATCTTGTACCCATCATGATACCACCTAATGGTGTTAATCCCATAGATGTATTCACACATACGCCACCGTCTACAGCACTGATTGAAGCACCATTTCCTAAGTGACAGGTAATGATCTTAGTATCCTTGATGTCTTTTCCAAGAAGTTCGGCAGTTCTTTGAGAAATGAACTGATGGCTTGTTCCATGAGCTCCATATTTTCTTACTTTGTGATCAGTATACCATTCATATGGAACAGCATACAGATAGCTTTCTGGTTTCATGGTCTGATGGAATGCAGTATCAAACACGAATACATGTCCGATTTCTGGCAACGCTTTTTTGAATGCACGGTATCCGATCAAATGTGCTGGATTGTGGAGTGGTGCCAATGGAGCCAATTCTTCCACTTTATTGACAACATCTTCATCGACCAAAGCACTTTCAGAGAAATAACTTCCTCCCTGCACGATTCTGTGCCCAGCACCTTTGATTTCATCTAAGCTTTCAACAACCTTGTATTCCACAAGAGCATCCAACAACAGCTGAACGGCAACGGCATGGTCAGGAATTGGCAGATTCTGCACATGTTTTTCTCCATTGACCTTAATGGTGAAAATTCCTTCTTCCAAACCAATTCTTTCTGCGTTTCCGCTTGTCAGCACTGTTTCAGATGGCATATCAAACAACTGAAACTTTAAACTTGAACTTCCTGCATTTACTGAAATAATTTTTGTCATCTTGTCCTCCTAATCTAAATCTTCAATTTGTTCAATGTATTGATTGACTTCTTTTATTTCCAACTTTTTTATTTTACCATAAATTTCCTGTCGTGCATGATATTTCTCAATCAGATTGAGTTTCTTTTCATATTCACTTAAAATATTTTCACTTCGCTTGATGGTATCTAATACCGCTGCACGGGAAATCTCATAATTTTCTGAAATTTCAGACAATGAAAAATCTTCTTTAAAATACAGATTGCAGATTTCCAGCTGCTTTTCTGTAAGAAGTGTTCCATACCAATCCAGATATTCATTCATCTGTTCAGTTTTCTTCATGGTTTCCAAATCCCTCAGATAATGAATAAAGATAACTTTCCAGATCAAATTCTTTCAGATCATCAATGCCTTCCCCTAACCCGATATATTTCACACCGAGGTTCAAATGATCCTTGATGGCAATGA
>CAMEUL010000055.1 GCA_945938205.1 uncultured Traorella sp.
TTTATATCCAACTCGGCTAGCTTTCTTAGCTTTTGAATCATATGCCATAACATTTGATACATGAATTGGAGCTTCTCTTTCAATGATCTTTCCATCTGGATCAGCCTGAGTAGGTTTCATGTGCTTTTTGATAATGTTAACACCTTCAACTACAACTTTGCTTTCCTTTGGAAGAACACGAGTTACTTCACCAACAGTTCCTTTATAAGCACCGCTGATAACCTGAACTTTATCACCTTTTCTGATTTTCATGAAAGTTCCTCCTATAACACTTCTGGTGCTAAAGATACGATTTTCATGTAATCTTTATCACGCAATTCTCTTGCCACAGGTCCAAAGATTCTTGTTCCACGTGGTGTTTTATCATCTTTGATCAATACAACAGCGTTGTCATCAAATTTGATGTAAGTACCATTTTCACGACGAATTCCACGTCTTGTTCTTACGATAACGCCTTTAACAACGTCACCTTTCTTTACTGTTCCACCAGTTGATGCCTGTTTAACGGTACATACAACGACATCTCCGATGTTAGCGAATTTTCTCTTGCTTCCACCCAAGCAGCGAATAACGAGAACTTCTTTAGCTCCGGTGTTGTCAGCGACTCTTAATCTACTTTCGTTTTGAATCATGATCACTTTCCTCCTTTACTAAAGAACTTCAGCCTTTTCAAGAACTTTTACTAAGCGGAATCTCTTGGTTGCAGATAATGGACGAGTTTCCATGATTTCTACATAATCACCGATTCTTGCTTCATTGAGTTCATCATGAGCTTTGAATTTCTTTGAATAATTCACACGTTTACCATATAAAGGGTGTGTTTTCTTTGTTTCGATAATAACTGTAATCGTTTTGTCCATCTTGTCAGAGATGACAGTTCCACGATAAGTTTTACGGTTAGATCTTTCCATCACTTAAGCCCTCCTTACTCTTGATTCCCAAGCGTACGCTCAGTCATCACAGTTTTAATACGAGCAATCGTCTTCTTAATGGCTTTCATACGAGCACCATTCACATTCTGTCCGGTTGCCTGTTGGAAACGAAGGTTAAAGAGTTCAGCTTTAAGTGTTTCGATTTCAGCAAGTAATTCTTCATTACTTTTTTCTCTAATTTCTTTTACGCTCATCGTTTACTCCTCCTTACCTTTCACAACGAATTTAGTTTTCACTGGAAGTTTGTGAGATGCAAGTCTGAATGCTTCACGAGCGACTTCTTCCTCAACTCCGGCGATTTCAAACATGATGCGTCCAGGTTTTACAACGGCTACCCAACCTTCAGGAGCCCCTTTCCCAGATCCCATACGTACTTCAAGTGGTTTCTTTGTGATTGCCAAGTGTGGGCAAATTTTGATCCATACCTGACCACCACGTTTCATATAACGTGTCATAGCAACACGGGCAGCTTCAATCTGACGGTTTGTAACATATCCACCAGTATCAGCCATCAGACCATATTCACCGAAAGCTACGGTACGTCCAGCTTTTGCACGTCCTTCATAACTTAATCTGTGTGGTCTTCTGTATTTAGTTCTGTTAGGCATTAACATTAGTTGTTACCTCCTTCACTTGGAGCTTCTTCAGTTTTCACTGCTTCAGCCTGTGGTTGACTAGGTTTACGATCGTTTCTCTTGTTTCCACGATCATTTCTACGTCTTCTGTCGTTTGGTGCAAACTTAGGAGCTTCTGGTTCAGTAACCATCTGACCAGGCAATACTTCACCACGGCAGATCCATACTTTAACACCTAAACGTCCGTAAGTTGTGCTTGCTTCTTCCCAAGCGTAGTCGATGTCAGCTCTTAATGTATGCAAAGGAACGACACCTTCAGAATATCCTTCTGTACGAGCCATATCAGCTCCACCAAGTCTTCCTGAAACAGCAGTCTTGATTCCCTTAGCACCAGCACGCATGGTCTTCTGAATAGCTCTCTTCTGAGCAGTTCTGAAGGATGCACGCTGTTCCAGCTGATCTGCAATGCTTCTAGCAACAATTCTTGCATCCAGATCAGGGTTTGCAATTTCAACAACCTTGATGAATACATTCTTGCCACCAGTCAGCTTTGTCAGTTTCTTTTTCAGCGCTTCAACGCTTTCACCATTTGTTCCGATGATCACACCTGGACGAGCAGAACGAATGATTACTTCAATACGGTTTTTAGAACGTTCGATTTCAATTCTTGACACTGAAGCAGCTTTCAGTTCAGCAAACAGGAATTCACGAATCTTAACGTCTTCCAATAATAAATCGGCATAATCTTTATCAGCATACCAGCGTGATTCCCAATCGCGGATCACACCAACACGCATTCCGATAGGACTTACTTTCTGACCCATAATTTACCTCCTAAGCACGTTCACTAACCACGACAGTGATGTGGCTAGTGCGTTTGTGGATCGCACTTGCAGATCCCTTGGCACGAGGCATGAATCTCTTGAGTACAACACCTTCATTAGCGTAACATGCCTTTAGATACAGTTTGCTTTCATCTAATCCGTTGTTGTTTACGGCATTAGCGACAGCAGATTTTAATACTTTTGCAGTAGCATCAGCAGCAAAATTTGGAGTGAATCTCAAAATAGCTGCGGCTTCTTCAACGTCTTTTCCACGAATCAGGTCCAACACAAGGCGTGCTTTTCTAGGTGGAATGCGTAATGTTTTTGCAGTTGCTTTTACTTCCATTTCTTATTTCCTCCTATTTCTTAGCTTTCTTATCGTCACCTGCGTGACCATTGAATTTACGTGTTGGTACAAATTCACCCAACTTGTGACCTACCATATCTTCTGTTACATAAACAGGAAGATGTTCCTTACCGTTGTAAACAGCGAATGTGTGTTCAACGAACTGAGGGAAAATTGTAGAACGACGTGACCAAGTTTTAATCACTTCTTTTTTACCGGACTCATTCAGTTTTTCAACTTTTTTCATTAAGTGTTCATCCACAAAAGGTCCTTTTTTCAAACTACGACTCATTTTTCATTTCCTCCCTTCGCCTATTTACCATTTCTACGACGAACGATCAGTTTCGTAGAAGCTTTTTTGTTTTTACGAGTTTTAACACCCATAGCTTTCTTGCCCCAAGGAGTCATTGGAGATTTACGTCCAACTGGTGTACGTCCTTCCCCACCACCATGAGGGTGATCATTAGGGTTCATTACAGAACCACGAACTGTTGGGCGGATACCCAGCCAGCGGCTTCTTCCGGCCTTACCGATGTTTACCAGTGAGTGGTCTTCGTTTCCGACAACCCCAACTGTAGCACGGCAGTTACCTAAGATTTTTCTCACTTCGCCACTTGCAAGACGAACTGTTACATATTTATCTTCAATACCCAGGATCTGAGCACTTACACCAGCACTACGTGCCAGCTGTCCACCCTTACCAGGCTTCAATTCAACGTTGTGAATGAATGTACCTTCAGGCATGTTTCTCATTTCCATAGCATTTCCAACTTTGATGTCGGCTGTTGCACCACTGACAACTGTTGTTCCAACAGTCAATCCCTTAGGAGCCAGGATGTAACGTTTTTCACCATCAGCATAGTTCAATAATGCGAAGTTTGCAGATCTGTTTGGATCGTATTCGATGGTAGCTACTGTAGCTGGAACTCCATCTTTGTTTCTTTTGAAATCAATAATACGGTATTGGCGCTTGTGTCCTCCACCCTGATGACGTGTTGTAATGCGTCCGTTATTGTTGCGTCCACCTTTGTTTGAAAGAGGTGCCAACAGGGAACGTTCAGGCTTAGTAGCAGTGATTTCATCGAACGTTAACACGGACATATTACGACGGCCATTTGTAGTTGGCTTATATTTCTTGATTGCCATAATATTTCTTTTCCTCCTTACGCGTTTTTAGCGGGAAATAGCGTGATTCTCCCCGGATATTCTTATTCACCGAATAAGTTGATATCTTGTCCATCAGCAATCTTAACAATTGCCTTACGAACAACTTTTGTCATTCCTGTGTATTTTCCTACACGTTTTGTTTTTGGTTTTGTGTTTAAAATGTTGACACCCACCACTTTTACACCAAAGATGCTTTCAACAGCCTGGCGAACTTCTGTTTTGTTAGTTCCCTTAGCTACTTCGAATGTCACTTTGTTGTCAGTTTCCATTAATTTCATGGATTTTTCAGTGATAATTGGGCGGATAATAATATCTCTGTAGTTATTCATTATCCTAATACCTCCTCAACTGCTTTCACAGCTGCTTCAGTAAATACAACCTTGTTTGCATTTACGATATCATAAACATTGATTGCATCGGCTGTCAGCATCACCATTGTATCAATGTTTCTCACTGATAAATAAGCATTTGCGTAATCATCATCATTAGCAACTACGAACAATGTTTTGTTAGTAGCCTGAATGTTTTCGATCACTTTGACCATATCCTTTGTTTTAGGAGCAGCCAGTTCAAGCTTATCCACAACGATCATATCGCTGGACAGCACTTTTTCACTTAATACAGATTTCAAAGCCAAACGACGAACTTTTCTGTTCAGTTTTGTTGCATAGCTTCTAGGTGTTGGCCCGAATACAATTCCTCCACCTCTGTACTGAGGAGCACGGATGGATCCCTGACGGGCATTACCAGTACCTTTCTGACGGTATGGCTTGCGTCCCCCTCCACGGACTTCACGACGGTTCTTTACGTCATGAGTTCCCTGTCTCATTGATGCACGCTGCATAACGATGGCATCAAAGATGACTTGCTGATTTGGCTCAATGCCAAATACTTCAGGATTAAGAGTTATTTCATGTAACTTTTCACCTGATTGGTTAATTACGACCATATTAGGCATATCTTATTCCTCCTCATTCGTTTTGCTGTAGTCAACTAACACTTTAGCTTCTACATCACCCTTACTGCACTTAGCAGACTGGATCATGACCAAACCTTTCTTAGGTCCTGGCACGTTTCCTTTGATCAGCATGTAGTTCTTTTCAGTATCTACTTTGATGACTTCCAGGTTTTTATTTGTTGTTCTGTCAACTCCATAGTGACCAGGCATTGTGAATCCAGGGTCAATTTTGTTTGTTCCCAAACCGGTAGTTGCGGCAGAACCCATTCCTCTGTGGTGTCCTGAACCATGTGTCTTAGGTCCGATTGTCTGATTGTGGCGTTTTACAGCTCCGGTAAATCCATGACCTTTGCTTGTTCCGATCACATCAACCATTTCACCAGCTGAGAAGATGTCAGCTTTGATTTCTGCTCCTAATTCATAACTCATCATTTCTTCTGAGCGGAATTCACGAATATAGTGTTTTGGAGCAGTGTTCACTTTCTTTGCATGTCCGATAGCAGGTTTTGTTGCTCTGCTTTCTTTCACATCTTCAATTCCTAACTGGATAGCTACGTATCCATCGTTTTCCATTGTTTTCTTCTGTAAAACAACGTTTGGCTGAACTTCAACGACTGTTACTGGAATCAATACTCCATCTTCAGTAAAGACTTGAGTCATACCAACTTTGCGTCCTAATAATCCTTTCATGATGTCACCTCCAGCTTACAGCTTGATCTCGATGTCAACACCACTAGGCAGTTCCAGACGACTTAATGCATCGATGGTTTCTGCTGTTGGTCCAACAATCTCGATCAATCTCTTGTGAGTTCTTAATTCGAACTGTTCACGTGAGTCTTTGTATTTGTGTACCGCACGCAAGATAGTTACTACTTGCTTTTCAGTTGGAAGTGGTACAGGTCCAACAATTTTCTTGGCACCGTGTGCCTGGGCAGCTGTTACGATTTTTTCAGCACTAGAATCAAGGATTCTGTGTTCGTAAGCTTTTAAGCGAATTCTTACGCTATTCTTTGCCATGTTTTCTCTCCTTCTCCCCATTCTCGACGGGGTTCAATCGCTCGATACGAATTCCCCGACCGTACACTGTGACAACGCATCTCAGTGTGTCGGCAACCTCGCATGTCTACGCGATAGCTTCATTATTATAACAACAGAAAATGCATTATGCAAGCCTTTTTTCGCACTTTTTTTAACTTTTTTATCACCTTTGACATGAACCACCGTTTGACCTTTTTACGATCGTTTTTTTGTTCTTTTTTTAATTATTTTAGAAATAATCAATTGTTTTTTTATGAAAAAAACGGGGATTATTTCCCCGCTCAATCAATTCTGATTTTAGATTCTAAAGTTCTATAACCATTTTTGATCTCCACTATAGTAAGATCACAAAACCGTACTGCTTTATGCTTTCCTTCGTGTCAAAAAAATGCCAACGATTGCCCCAATTAAAATGATGGGTGCAATTCTGACAAACAGCCATTCAAATGTATGTAAAGCTACACCGACAACAACTCTTTCAGGATCACTAGTATCCCAATCTAAGTAAGGACTATTAAATGTAATCAAGAACACAGAAATCATCACTATGACAATACACAATGAAATAAGAAACCAATGAAAAACTTTTCGTCTTGTAGTTTTCCTTTGTGCAAGCTGTAAATTAATGATCTCAAGTTTTTCAGATATTACTTGTAAATCATCAGCTTTTGACTCTGGCACAGTTTCTCCAAGCAATGTGCTTACAGGTGTTTCAAGCACTTCTGCCAACGAAATCAACATATCAGAATCAGGAACCGACAAACCTTGCTCCCATTTCGAGATTGTTTGTCGCACCACATTTAACTTGATAGCCAATTCTTCTTGCGAAAGACCTTTTGACTTTCTGATTGCTTTAATATTTTCGTTTAACATTACGGATCACCTTCTTTCTTTGCTACCGTTATTGTATGAGATGCAGTGCATTGCTACAAGCAACGCATATTAACATTTAAGTTTCAGATCAATTTTTAAGATGAATGATCATTCTTTTTGATAATATCTATTAAATATGAAAAAATCAAGCAACACAAATCTCTTTAGCCTTTCCTAACAACTTGCATGATAAAACAATATTTGATACGATTCTAATATGAAAATTGATTTAACAAAAGGCCCAATTGTCAAAAATCTGTTTTTGTTTGCTTTACCTTTCATTCTTGGAAATCTTTTGCAACAGTTCTACAACATTGCCGACACTTTGATCGTTGGCCGTTTTTTAGGTGAGAACGCCTTAGCTGCCGTTGGATCCAGTTATACTCTTATGATTTTTCTTACATCCATTCTTGTTGGATTGTGCATGGGCAGCGGTGCTTTCTTTTCAATACAGTATGGAAAAAAAGATATGGAACGTTTTAAAAACGGTATCTTTCTTTCATTCGTATTGATTCTTTTGATAGGCATTCTTCTCACAATCTTTGTATTTGTTGGAATGGATATGATTCTTTCCTTTCTTCAAATTCCAAATGAATTGATCGAATTGACTCAACAATATCTATATATTATTTTCATAGGTATCATGGCAACTGTTCTATATAATTATTTTGCTTTTCTTCTTCGTTCCATTGGCAATTCACTTACACCTCTTTTGTTTCTTGGAATATCTGCTATCTTAAATATAGGATTCGATCTTGTCTTTATTCTTTATTTTCATTGGGGCGTAAAAGGAGCCGCACTGGCTACTGTACTTTCTCAATACGTCAGTGGATTGGGTATCATGTATTATACATGGAGAAACTGTAAAGAATTAAGAATTCAAAAGTATCATGCGAAATGGCAAAAAGATACCATGCATGAAATTTTATCATTATCTCTACTTACCTGTATCCAGCAATCCATCATGAATTTTGGAATTCTTATGGTACAGGGGCTTGTTAACAGCTTTGGAACTACTGTCATGGCTGCTTTCGCAGCAGCTGTGAAAATCGATTCCTTTGCTTATATGCCATTGCAAGACTTTGGAAATGCCTTTTCTACTTTCATTGCGCAAAACTATGGAGCCAATCAGAAAGAAAGAATTTCAAAAGGCATTCGAAGTGCTTTTCTCAGTGTATTACTTTTTTCCTTTGTGATTTCATCTTTTGTATTTATATTTGCTCGTGAATTAATGATTCTTTTCATTGATCCAACAAGTATTCAAACCATTCAGATTGGAATCGAATATTTAAGAATTGAAGGAGTTTTCTATTTTGGCATTGGTATCCTTTTCCTTCTTTATGGTTACTACCGAGCCATTCAATTGCCTCTCATGTCAGTCATCTTAACGATTCTTTCATTAGGGACTAGAGTTCTTTTGGCTTATGCTCTTTCTGTTCATTGGAGTACTTTTGCTATCTGGATCTCTGTTCCGATTGGATGGATGCTGGCCGATGCAGTAGGTATTTCATATTATTTTATGAAAAAAGATCAGTAGCTCTATTTGCCACTGATCTAATTTTTATGGATTTTTTTGCAGATACAGATTTACAATAAATTCAAAATAGGACAAGTAGTTTTCTTCACCCCATGTATTCACTTTGAATAAAACAGCTTGGCTTCCTCCAGCAGTTGTTGCCATGACTTCAATTTCATCACCATGACCTAAAATGGTTACATTGAGGCTGACACGATTTTTGCCCAATTGACTATAGCGTTCAAACACCAGTACCGTACATTTTACATCTGCCATAGAAGTGATCATTTTCCCTTCAAAAGATGAGGTAAAAGATCTTTGTTCACCTTCATATTCTATATATTCTGTAAACTTATTATAATCGCC
>CAMEUL010000056.1 GCA_945938205.1 uncultured Traorella sp.
TAAATTAATTAATTGATTTAAATGCAACGCCATTTCCGGTGAAATAACGTGAGAACATCTCATAGAATTCCAAACGCAGCACCTGAATTCCAACGATCATACCTTCAAGTACCATTACAAATATATTTCCTAATACAAATACCACAGGCGATGCATTTCCCGTAATCTGCATCAGTACAGATACTACCAGCATCATACCGGCATGGCTCAAAACAAACCCTCCGACACGCAAATAAGACATGGTGTTGGAAAGGAATGTCAGACAGATCTCAAGCATTTCAAAAACGCCTTCCATCAGAAATCCTCCAATTCCATTCGGGAACATTTTCTCATGTTCCAACAGACGTTCAAGAGGTTCCTGCAGGAATATCAGAACAGCTGGGATTCCAATCAGAGCAACCATATATACAGGAGTAAACAGATTGATATTTAATACCATCGTTCCACCAAGCCCAGCAATAATTGCACCATAGAATACAAATCCGGCAATTCCATTCTGAGAGAACAGGATCTTTGCGATTTCCTTTTTCTTGACATGAGTATAAACATTGATCAGCATTGAACATAAGGTCAATACAGCACCAATAGCTACTGCACAGATCAAAAGTGTCATTGTGAAATTACCATCCAATACTTCAATTGGTTTATGTTCAAATCCTAAAGCATGAAACATTGGATTCAATAGTTCTTCATTTCCAAAGACACTTCCATAGCATAAACCAAAGAATGCAGCGAAAATTCCCATTCTTTCCATAATAGCACCTAAACGCATGTTCATCTTATGATACATGAAGGCACCTACCAGAGATACACAGATTCCCTGTCCAAGGTCTCCAAACATGATACCAAACAGCAAACTGTATGTAATGGCTACAAATGGTGTTGGATCAATTTCTCCATAAGCTGGCAGTCCATACATTTCCACAAACATTTCAAATGGTCGTGCAAACCAGTTGTTTTTCAATTTTGTTGGTGGAGTCAAACGAGAATCAGAGTAAGGATCATTGATTTCAATATCCAAATTGTTGCAGTCCTTGAAGATGTCACTCAGATTTACTGCTTCGCTTTCAGGAATAAATCCACTGATGGAAGCACGTTGACCGTATACAACTACATATTTCTGTAAATCATACGTTTTAGATAGACTCATCAGCCCTTTTTCATAAGCCAATAACTTATTCACTTTTTCATCCATGAAGATCTGTGTCTTTTCTTCAATATGCTTCAACATATCCTTATTGGACAAGATTTCTTCCTCAAGGTTGGAAATAGCTTCCTCAGGCTTTCCATGAACGAAATCAGGAATTCGGATACGTGTGAATTTCAAAGAAGTAAATAGATTGTCCACTTCTCCCTCATAAGCAAGAGTTGTCATGTAAAGAATCAGAACATCTTTTTCATCTTCTGTCAGTTTCAGCCATAAATAAGGTCTTTTGTTAAATTTTTCAAGCAATTCCAAATTTCCTTTTGGCATTTTACCAATTCTCAGTTTCACATACTCACACTGAAACAAATTGTCAAAACTGAAATTAAACTTCTCGATTTTCTTGAGCTGTTCAAGTGCAATTTCATCTTCTTCAATGACTGTGGATACTTCTTTTTTTGCTTCCAATAATAGTTGATAGTTTTTTCCGGTTTCTTCAATCTCCTGATTGAGTTCATCAAGATCAAAATTCAGATCCATTTTCACATCTAAATTCGGATCGATAGAACAAGCATTGCTGATTTCATGGATCTTTGCTAACGTATCAGTATATGGATTGGACTGATTCAAAGTTGAAAGTCCATGAACACTGTCAACAAATCGTTGCGCAAGTTCCGGATGAAAACAGTCAAGTTCACGAACATGAAGCAGAACCTGTTGGATATGTTCCACATCCGTGATGAGATTGACTTCCCTCATTTTTTCAATCGCCATAATTTCTCCCTTCTATAAAATACAAGTTTTTCGAATCTGTTCTTCACTCATACCATATCGTATCCCCTCTATGATATTGATAAGATTCATAATTTCAATTTGGTGCAAAATGATATAGGTCATAAAAACCAAAGCGGCATTGCTTGAAAACCGCATAAACCGTTTTGCCAAATTGTAGCGGATATGTTCCGCATAATATTCAATATAGATGTATTCTTTCTCATCCATATAGAAATGATAACGGCTGTTGGCCATCAGCACCAAAACTTCTTCGGCACTGACTGCATTGCAGAGATCATCGATCAGCTGCTTGCTCATGCGACTGTGGGAAAAATCCACATATCTTTTGATTGATTCCGCATTGGAATGATAATACTTCTTCAAACGGTAAATCTTGGTAACAATTTCAAGTTCTATGGACGTCAGATAGATCTGCATCGCATCTTTTTTGTCTTTTCCTTTAAGAAAGCGATCAATATTATTGGTCATACATTCATAATAATAATGACGAAGATCTTTCTCCAAATGAACAAAGTCCACATTTTCATGATTCTTCGGCTGATATTTTTGAATGATGGAATAATATGGCGTTTTTTGGATCACATCCAAAATTTCGTCAAATGATTTCGCTTTCCAAAGTTTTTCCTGATTAAAACAAAATTCACGATAACGAACATCATTATCAGATTCACTGATTTCTTCATAAAGCGAAGAACTGACAATTTTAATTCTTTCCAGGATATTGTCAATTTCCAGCTGTTTGAGAATCGTCTGATAGAATCCTTTTTCTTTAGATGGCGCGTAATTTGAAAGTTTCACTTCTTTGTAGTAAAGATCCCTTTTCAAGAGGCTTTCAAGTTCACCTCGATGGATGGAACCCTCTTTCACATCCGCCAGAAGATATCCGTAATCTGTTTCGTTTTTGAGATAGGAAGCAACTTCACTTACACTGGTCTTTTTCAATAGACTTGAATAGTCATCATCCGTAAGCCTTTTCGCATACATGGCTTTTGCTTTTGCACTGATTGCATTACTACTTCCCATATCGATTCACCTATTGAATGCAGTTTGCTACGATCTGCTCGATCCACTCTTCACGATGCGCATTGAAACGTTCTTCTAAAGAATCCAATCCAGCCTTTTTCTCTTTTTCACAGTTTGATCGTACTTCATCGATTTCTCTTTGAATGTTTTCTTGAATGATTTCAAGCTCTTTTTTTTCTTCATCCATCAGTTTTTTATAAACATCCTGAGAAGATGAAGATACAAGCCCTGAAATTTCTTTCAACTGCTTTTTCGCATTGGCAACTTTTTCTCTTGCCAAGCGATCCGTATTGATAACTTCTTCAATATATTTTTCCATAATCTTCTCCTAACTTGATTATTATACTCCTAATTTTAAAATGCTTCAATATGTTCAAGGCTTTTAAACTGGTCTATTACAAAATTATTTTTTTGTATAAATTCTAAGGAATTCAGATACATAAAATGTTCATTCTTGGAATGAAATGAAAGTTTGTAGGCATAGAGTGCCTGATGACTTCCAATTTTCTTTCCATGATATTTGATATCACCGATCAAAGGATGACCCAAATGTGCCAACTGAGCTCGTATCTGATGTGATTTTCCTGTAATTAAATGAATATCCAGCAATGAATACCAATGCCCTTGATGAAGTGGTGTTACAACAAGCGAAACTGGTACAGTTCCTTCTTTTTTTACATCATATATATATGCTTTATTTTGATTTTTATCCTTCATGTAGAAATGATCATAACGGCCTTCTTTTATTTGTCCTTCAATAATACATACATAGTGTTTTTCCACCTGATGGCAACGTATCATTTCATTCATTGTCCGTAATGCTTCTGCATTCTTGCAGGCAATGATCAGTCCTCCTGTGTTCGTATCCAAACGATTGGCAAGAGCAGGAACGAAGCTTGCTTCTTTTGATGGATCATATTGTCCGCTGTCAACAAGATATTTTAAGATTTGATCCATGAGTGTATCATTTGAATGATTTTTATCAGCATGTACCGGAATCCCTGTTTCCTTATCAAGTATCAACAAATTTTCATCTTCATATACAATTTTTTTCAGTTTGGAAGCTTTTATTTGAATTTCTTTTGATATGAAAAATTCATCTGCAACAAACATCTGCACTGTATCTGAAACATTCAGAATCTGCTGAGGTTCACAACGCTTTCGGTTGACTTTGATTTTTTTTTGTCGAATCAAACGATACATCATGCTTTTGGGTATCGTTGTACTTTTTGAAATAAACTTATCAATTCTCTGATGTGCATCATTTTCTTGAATTAAAAACTCTTTCATAATTTTCTCCTCTCCTATTATAACCCATACAAAATAAAATACTAGATACCCGAGGGTATCTAGCACACTTTATTTAAACTGATTTTTGTTTGTAGAAAAATTGTTGTTGGAACGATTATTCTGATTTTTTTGATATTCGTTCTTAAACTTATCTTTTTTCTGCTCAATCTCGCAACCCAATTCATTTCCCATTTCAAACTGGAACTGATTGTTTTTCTGCTGCTTGTTTAACTCGTTTTTCTGTTGGTTCTGCTGATTTCTGTTTTTCTGATTGTTTGAGTTTTTCTGATTGTTTTCCATCTTTCTCACCTCTACCAATAGAGTGAGTGAAACCAGCAAGTTTATACGTCAACTAAAACAAATCTTCTTCAATTTCTTTTGCCGGATAAACATCCACCACTTCAATTTGATTTAAAGCCTCTTCCAAAAGAGGTTCAAAATCAAAACGGCTTTCCAGTTTTTCACATTTTTTCAATGTTGGTTTCGTAACAGGATTTTTCGGTGTGAAAATCGTACAGCAGTCTTCATATGGAAGAATGCTTGTTTCATAAGTTTCAATTTTGTTAGCCAGATCAATGATTTCCAATTTGTCTAAAGTGACACAAGGGCGAATGACCGGCATTTTTACCACTTCATTGATTACACCCATAGAATCCAAAGTTTGAGAGGCCACCTGACCAATGCTTTCACCATTCACAATAGCTTTGCAGTTTTGTCGTTCTGAAAGTTTTTCTGCCAGGCGATACATCATACGTCGCATCAAAGTAATGGCATAACTCTCGTCACAGTTCTTGTAGATTGCAAGCTGGATATCTGTAAATGGTACGATATGGACACGGATATGACCTTGATACTGTGAAACAATACTTGCTAGGTCCAATACTTTTTTACGTGCATTGGCAGACGTATAAGGAGGAGAAGCATAATGAATGCACTCAACAGTAATTCCTCTCTTCATCATCAGATAAGCTGCTACCGGAGAATCAATACCACCAGACAGCATGACCATAGCCTTGCCGCCTACACCGACAGGATAGCCTCCTGCTCCTTTGATTTTGTTAGACATAATGTAAGTATCAAATTGTCGCACTTCAATACGAACACGGAATTCAGGATCATGTACATCCACCTTCATTTCTGTATTTTTTAAGATTTCAGTGGCAACAGCACGATTGATTTCATCAGAAATATAAGGAAATGGTTTAAAATGACGTTTGGTATCCACTTTGAACGTTTTTGCATTGGATAGGATAGCTACCTGTTTTGCCATTTCAACAATTTCATCCAGTTCACTGTTCACTTTAATGGCATAACTAAATGAACTGATTCCAAAAACCTTTTCCAGATAAGGCTTTACCTCATCCGGATCTGTGCCATTCAAGAGAATATAAATACGGTCATAACTTTTTTCATATGTCAGTTTATCAAAAGAACGCAAAGCATTTTTGATATTTTGAAACAGTCGTTTGATAAAATCGTTTTTATTTTTACCTTTAGTAGACAATTCTCCAAAACGTACGAGAATATGATCCACAACCAATTTATTTGATTCGATATTCATTCATGATCTCCTTTAAGTTTTTCACAAATTCATAAACTTCCTCTGGTGTATTAGATTCAGAAAAAGAAACACGGATGGCTTGTGAAGCCCGTTTCTGATCAAATCCCATAGCCAGCAAAACTTCGCTTGCTTCTTTTGTTTTACTGTGACAAGTACTTTTCGCAGATACACAGATGCCTCTTTCATTGAGAGCATTCAGAAGGATCTCACTTGTCATGCAGGTGCATGAAAGATTCAGGATATAAGCAGATGCTGACTCATCTGAGTTTATGACGATATCTTCCATTTTTAATAATTCATTCCTGAGAAGATGATTCAGTTTTTGTACATGTTCAAGATGATCCTGCAAGGATTCAAGTGCTATTCTTACGGTTTTTGCGAGCACAATATTAGCTGGATGATTGCTTGTGCCACCTCTTAGCCCTTGTTCCTGCTGACCCCCATTGATCAAAGGAATGAGAGAAATATTTTCTTTTTTGTATAAAAAACCGCTTCCCTTACAACCATGAATCTTATGAGCGCTGAAACTGGCACAATCCAAAACACTTAAATCAAAAGGATGTTTTCCAAGGATCTGCGTACAGTCACTGTGAAAAAAGGCACGAGAATTTTCTTTTACAATTTTCGAAAGAGTGACAAGATCATTCATGGAACCTACTTCATTGTTCACCGCCATGATAGAAACAAGAATTGTATCTTTTCTAAGAGCTTTTTTAAGTTCCTCCGGTTCTACGATCCCTCTTTGATTGACAGGCACGTAAGTGACGTCAAATCCAAAAACACTAGCCAACTGAGAAAAAGCCCCCATTACTGAAGAATGTTCAACTGTACTTGTAATGATGTGTTTTCCTCTTGTTTGATAAGCCAGTGCAATTCCTTTGATCAAAAGGGAGTTGCTTTCAGAAGCACCACTTGTAAATAAGATCTCCGAATCTTTGACATGAAGCATCTTAGCAATTATCTCACGACTCTGTTCCATCAAATTGCTGACGCTTGTTCCTAGATCATAGAGGGAATCACTGTTAGCATAATACTTTCCCAAAATATGAGTATACGTTTTTAACACCTCTGGATGCAGAGGTGTTGTAGATGCACTATCAAAAAATATCATAATTAAGCTCCCTGAGATTTCTTCAATAGTTTCTCATAAGATCCCGGATGAATCTTTTCAATTGCAGATATGGCAATCTTTAATGCTTTTGTGTATTGGCCATTTCTGAAGCAAAGTTCCGCACGTGTCAATTCACTGTCAATATCAGGATTGCTGGAACGATAACGGTTTCCAAACACAATGGTATTTTCAACCATATTAGCCATACCTACAAGATTGTTGACCGAATTGTATAAAGTGTAAATATAGTCAATGGCTTCTTTGATAGACAGATTCAGTTCTTCCACATTCAGTGGTGATGTTTCCAGAACTTTTTTGATATCTGCTACCATTCTTTCAGCTTTATGTGTATCATCTGAATAAGTCAGAGAAACATTTGGCAAACGTTTCTTATTTATTTTGACATGAATTTCATTCAAAATAAGCTGCAGCTTCAGCAATTGTTTCTGTGCACGAATCTCATCTGAACAAGCATTTTCGAGCTGTTCCTTTACTTTTTCAAATGTATCGCACAATTGAGAAGTATTTGTGCACAATTCCTTATATGTAAGAAGCAGCGTAGTCGAAGGAATACTCTTTTCAATCATACATCCCTTAAGTGTTTCACGATCTGTATGCAGTTTTTCGGATTCTTCCTTGATCATGTCTAACTGTTTTGACATGCCAATCAAATCAAAACGATCTTTTTTCTTTTCATACAGTTCATTCAACATCAGGCGCTGATCTTCCAGATGATCGATCTGATCAAAGATAAACTGTGCATTGTTATGAAGTTCATCATAGGCTTTTTCTTCATGAAGAACCTGTTCTTTAAGTTGGAAAAGTCGTGTCTTGCTTTCCAGCAACGAATTCATGATGTTTTCCACATGGCCTTCAGAAAGTTGGTTCAAATCATCCTTCAGTGTTGAAGATACAATTTCAAGATTCTTGGATACTTCCAAGTGATCCAGATAAACTCCCTTATTTCTTGCTTTCGAATAAACATAGCTTGTATCATCTATAGCTTTTGGGAGATGAACTTTTGCTTCTTCATATAAAGAAGGATATTCCTTGATCAGTTCTTCCAATTCATCAATGGCCTCGCTGATTTCAACCTGCTGTTTTGCAGCTTTTTCAAATTCACTTGCATACATCCATTCTTCAAATGTAGAAAACATTTTTTCGATGGTCACGACACGATCTTCAAGAACTTCTATTCCGCTGTTGAAGGATTCACGATTGCTGTTAATGACCCCTTTATTCACACGGAATCGATTTTGAAGTCGTATAATTTGTTCACGCTGTGTGGACTGTTGTTCAAGGATAGAATCCAAAACAGCATTCAAAGTATTGGCTTCATTTTGGCATTGTTCCAGTTTATCCAAAAGACTTACCAATTGATGCTTGGCTGCCTTTGTTTTATGTACATAGATCAGATCATCAATTTCACCTAATTCAGCAGAGCATTCCTTTAAACATTCAGAAACAGACTCAAACTGATTCTGACTCTTTTCCACGGCTTCTTTGAGTGTTGTATTAACGC
>CAMEUL010000057.1 GCA_945938205.1 uncultured Traorella sp.
AAATCATGACTGCGATCATTGCTTTGGAAAATGCTTCTGTTGATGAAGAAATCAGTGTGATAGAAAATGAACTGAATATTCAATATGAGGAAAAACAGAAAGAAGCTATTCGGATGTTTTTTAATGAACCATTTTCGATCCTTACCGGAGGTCCCGGAACAGGAAAAACAACAATCGTAAAGGCCATATTAACTCTCTATCAGAAATTCTATTATCAGGATCAAATTATGCTTTCTGCTCCTACAGGAAGGGCCAGCAAACGTTTGAGCGAATGCAGCGGCATGCAAGGCTGTACGCTTCACCGCCTTTTAAAATGGGATCTTGAAACCAATACATTCATGGCCAATGAAGAGGATCCTTTATATATTGATTGTCTGATTATTGATGAGTTCTCCATGGTAGATCAGTGGCTCTTTTATAATCTTTTAAAGGCATCAAAACATATAAAGAAAATTTTGATTATCGGTGATGAAGATCAGTTGCCTTCAGTGGGGATAGGTACGGTCTTAAAAGATCTGATTGAAAGTCAATGCTACCCTGTATTGCGTCTTGAGAAAATATTCCGTCAGTCAAATGGTAGTGATATTGTTGAATTGGCTTATGAAATGAAACAGGGGAAATGTGATATTTTGAAAAATGGAAAAGATATTCGTTTTTATGACTGCCGTCCTGATGAAATCAAAGACAAGATCTTACAGATCGTGGAACATGCCTTTGAAAAGGGATATCATGACCAAGATATTCAGGTTCTCTCTCCCATGTATTCTACCGTTTGTGGCATTGATCAACTCAATCTATCATTGCAGAAAAGCATCAATCCGCGTCATACATCTTTAAAAGAGATTCATGTCGGTTATCGTATTTTCAGAGAGCATGACAAGGTCTTGCAGCTTAAGAATCTTCCTGAAGAAGATGTTTATAACGGCGATATTGGAGAAATCATTGAAATCTTAAAGAAAGAAGATGGCTATCCAAGTGATTGCATAGTTGTTGACTTTGATGGCATATTGGTTGAATATACAAAAGAGCGCTTTGATCTATTGACACACGCTTATTGTATTTCCATTCACAAATCACAGGGTAGTGAATATCCGATTGTGATCATACCCATTACAAAACTGCATACAGCAATGCTGACAAGAAGACTGATTTATACCGGTGTGACACGTGCAAAACAGTCTTTGATATTGATCGGTGATTATGAAACTCTTGTAAAAACCATTATGAACGGGTCAGAACGCGTTCGAAAAACAACTCTTAAAATGAGGATCCTTACTGAATAGGATTCTTTTTTTTCATCATAATAATGGTGTGAGGTGAACTTATGAACAAAGGACTTTTAGGTCTTGCCATTGGTTTGAGCTTGGGAATTCTGGTCGGCTACAGCAATGAAGAAGAAATCTCAGATATCTGCCATCGTTCAAGACGCATGAAAAAAAATGTGATGAAACAGATTCATCAGATGCAGGATTATCTTGACTAACCCCATTTGGGGTTGATTATATGAAAATTTTATTGAAACTTGTTCAAGATCCTTTTAAAAGTGTCTGTTTTCTTGGCAGTATTTTTCTTCTGATCCTTATTTTGAATCAGTTTTATTTCTTTGAATGGATCTTTCATCTTCTGATTGCTTTAAAACCTTTATGGATAGGGATCCTTTTGGCTTTTTTTGTTCAGCCTTTTATTGGAGAAAAAGGTAAAGGAAAAGTAATACTCATTTATTTCTCTTTCTTTCTGATCATGGCACTGATCATTCTTTCACTCATACTTGTCCTCATGAATCATATATCCGAAATACTTATCTTTTTAGAAAAAGGGTTTCTTTTTATTTTGGAAATATTTCGTAAACAGCAATACTTGGATACACTTGAAATGAATCAGATCACGAGTCTTTTCTTAAATGGTTATGAGTGGCTGATTCCATTTGTTTCAAACATCCTTTCATTTCTGATGACCTTTTTTCTTGGAACGATAATTGCACTTTTTCTTTCTCTTGAAAGAAATCTGATCGCAAATGAGTTTAAAAAGTATTTTCATAATTACGCGTCTTTTTTTCAGGCATATGCTGTATTTTCATCTGTTTTTCGTCAATATGTGCGTTCAACCTTGCTGGATATGATTTATATTATGATTTCTACCGGAATCATCCTGTTTCTTTTCCAAACACCTTATCCTTTTTTGCTTCCTCTTTTGCTTGCTCTATTAAATCTATTTCCCTATGTGGGTGCACTGATCGGAAATGGAATCCTTCTTCTGATTCATTTTATTTTTGTGAAAGAGAATACTTTGTTATTGTTTCTCATTTTATTTATAAATTCACAAATTGAAAGCAACATTATACATACTTGGATCTGTCATAAAACGATGAAAGTTCATCCGCTGTTGCTGTTTTTCTCGCTGATCATCAATGAATTTCTTTTTGGTGTCTTAGGTGTCATTCTTTCTCCGGTATTTGCCGGTCTTCTTCAGATCTTGCTTACCACTTACAGTGAAATACTGAATCAGAAAAATGTGGGTGGCTGGGAAGAAATATCATCTTAATTCTCTATCAACCAAATAAAAAAGAGGATTGAGATAAGCAAATGTTTGTGATATAATCACATCGTAAATGTTGAAAAAGAGGAGTAATTCATAAATACTTTCAGAGAGCAGATGGCTGGTGGGAATCTGCAGGGCTAGTGAATGAAGCTGCTTTGGAGTTTACGCGTTAACCTTTCGCTAATAAGGAAATCAAGGGCATGGGGAAACCCATGAATCAGGATGGTACCGCGTATCCATTACGTTCCTGAACACAGGAACGTTTTTATTTTAGGAGGAAAGACATGAAACAGTTAACAGGAAATCAGATCAGACAAATGTTCTTAGACTATTTTGAAAGCAAAGGTCATATGGTAGAACCAGGAGCTAGCCTTGTGCCTCATAATGATCCTACATTGCTTTGGATCAATGCAGGAGTAGCTGCATTAAAAAAATACTTTGACGGTCGTGAAAAACCAAAGTGCAATCGTATTACCAATGCACAGAAATCTATTCGTACAAATGATATTGAAAATGTCGGGAAAACAGCCAGACATCATACATTCTTTGAAATGCTTGGAAATTTCTCCATTGGAGATTATTTTAGAGATGAAGCTATCCCTTTTGCTTGGGAATTTCTGACAGATGAAAAATGGATGGGTATCCCAAAAGATAAGCTTTATATTTCTGTTTATACAGATGATACAGAATCTTATCGTATTTGGACAGAAGTGTGTGGTGTAGATCCAAGCCATATTTTAAAAACAGATGATAACTTCTGGGAAATTGGAGAAGGCCCTAGTGGTCCGGACACAGAAATCTTCTTTGACCGTGGAGCTGAATATGATCCACAGGGATTGGGAGAAAAACTCTTCTTTGAGGAAATGGAAAATGATCGTTATATTGAGGTTTGGAATGTCGTTTTCTCACAATATGATGCGAAACCTGGAATTCCAAGAAGTGAATATAAAGAACTTCCACAGAAAAACATTGATACAGGAATGGGACTGGAACGTTTGACATCATTGATTCAGGGAGGAGAAACAAACTTTGATACTGATTTATTCCTTCCAATTATTCATGCGACAGAAAAATATGCGAAATATCCTTATGAAGGACAGTATAAGATGGCTTATCGCGTAATTGCGGATCATATTCGTACCGTTACTTTCGCATTGGCAGATGGCGCATTATTTGCCAATGAAGGACGTGGCTATGTTTTGCGTCGTGTATTGAGAAGAGCAGTACGTTATGGTAAAAAACTAAAAATTGAAGGAAGCTTCATGTATGAGCTGGTTCCGGTAGTGGCAGATATCATGAAAGATTTTTATCCATATTTGCTGGAGAAAACTGAATATATTCAGAAGCTTGTGAAAGCAGAGGAAGAAAGATTCCATGCGACACTTTCTGAAGGTGAAAAATTAATGCAAGATGTAATGGATCATGCCGCTGAAAAGGTTATTGATGGTCCAACAGCTTTTAAATTGTATGATACATATGGATTCCCATATGAATTGACCGTTGAAATGGCGGAAGAAAACGGATTCCGTGTGGATGAAGAAGGCTTCAATCAGGAAATGGAAAAACAGCGTGAACGTGCACGTTCTAGCCGTGATGCCTTTGAATCCATGAAAAGTCAGTCTAAAGACCTGATGGATTGCTTGATTGAATCTAAGTTTATTGGTTATGATCATTTGAGTTGTGAATCAAAAGTCGTTGCTTGTTTTAAAGATGGCGTCAAATGTGATGAAATTCTTGATGAAGGAGATGTGATTTTAGAAGAAACCTGCTTCTATGCTGAAAGTGGAGGACAGGTTGCTGACACAGGATGTCTAAAGAATGAAAGTATGACTTGTGAAGTAAGCGATGTCAAGAAAGCACCTCATGGACAGCCTTTGCATCATGTTATCGTGAAAAATGGAAGCATTTCAGTTAATGATATTGTTCAAGGCGAGATCAATTCCGTAAAGAGAAGCATGACTACTTCCAATCACTCAGCATGTCACTTGCTGCAAAGTGCTTTAAAACGTGTTTTGGGAGATCATATTTCTCAGGCTGGAAGTTATGTGTGTGATGATTATGTGCGCTTTGACTTTACCCACTTTGAAAAGGTAAGTGAAGAACAACTTAAAAAAGTGGAACAGATCGTTAATCAGTTCATTTCTATGAAAGCTGATGTAACTTGTGAATTGATGAGCATTGAAGAAGCTAAGAAAACAGGAGCAACAGCACTGTTTGATGAAAAATATGGAGACGTTGTACGTGTAGTATCCATGGGAGATGTATCCAAAGAATTCTGTGGAGGATGCCATGTTTCCAATACAGCAGATCTGGGTGTCTTTAAGATTGAAAGTGAAGAAAGCATTGGTTCAGGTATTCGAAGAATTGTAGGAAAAACCGGATATAAAGCTTATGAAGAATTCGCATCTTATGAAGATACCTTAAAAGAAATAGCCGGAACGCTGAAACTGAATACAATTACAACCGTTTCTGAAAAAGTGACTTCTCTTTTGGAAGAAAAGAACGAATTGCAGCGTCAACTTGCAAAACTCAATGAACAGCTATTAACAGCTAAAGCTGGTGAAATGGTAAGTGAAGCAAAAGACAAAAATGGATTGAAAGTGCTTGTGAAACGCATGGATGGTATGGATGGAAATGCCATGAAAAATTTATCTGCTTCTTTACTGGATAAACTTTCGGATGGAGTAGTTTTCCTGGGCGGACAGATTGATGATAAACTTGTGTTTGTTGCCCGTGCTTCCAAGAAAGCAGTGGAAAATGGTATTCATTGTGGAAATTTGATCAAGGAAGCAAGTCTTTTGAGTGATGGAAAAGGTGGAGGAAAACCGGACCTGGCTCAAGGAGGCGGAAAAAATTTAACTGCCTTGGATCAAAGTCTTGCCGCTGTTTCAAAGATTTTGGATTAGGACTTTAATTTTTAACTGATTTGGTTTAAAATAAAGAAAAAGAGGAGGATTGTTATGAAAAAGGATATTACAGAAACAATGGCATTTAAATCAGAAGATATGCGCCGTAACAACATCAAACATATCGTTCGACTGGTTGACAGTGCGTTGAAAGAGAGAGGATACAATTCAGTGAATCAGCTTGCAGGCTATCTTATTTCAAATGATCCTGCCTATATTTCAAGTCATCAGAATGCACGTTCTGTCATTCAGAGCGTTGAGAGATATGAAATTATTGAAGAAATGGTTCGTTCATATCTGGAATCGATTGAAAAATGAGAATTTTAGGATTAGATTTGGGAAGCGTTACCTGTGGTGTGGCAGTCAGTGATGTCATGGGGATGATTGCGCGTCCTGTAGAAACCTTACGGTTTCCTGAAAATGATTTGAATGCCTGTCTTTTACTGGTAATGAAGCATGTTAAGGAATTTCAGATTAAAAAAGTGATTCTTGGTTTACCGAAACACATGAATGGGGATGTTGGCATTCGTGGAGAAGTAAGTATCCAGTTTAAAGATATGCTGACTGAAGAGGGTCTAGATGTTGTTTTATGGGATGAACGTTTAACGACGGTCGCTGCGGAGAAGATCTTGATCAGTGCAGATCTTTCCCGAAAAAAACGTAAAAAAGTCATTGATCAAATGGCAGCCGTCCAGATACTTCAGAGTTACTTGGACAGTCAAAACTAGGGCAACATTTGCCCTTTCATTTTAAGGAGGTTACTATGCTAGATTCAAACACATTATTTGTGACAGATGAAGATGGAAATGAAACAGAAATGGAGATCCTGTTTACGTTTGAAAATGAAGAACTTGGAAAACAGTATGTAGTTTTCCAAAACAAAAACGACCAGGAAGGGGAAGTATTTGCTTCCTGCTACGATGATCAGGGAAATCTTTTACCTATTGAAACAGATGAAGAATGGGAAATGGTAGAAGAAGTTATAGGTGCTTTCGATGAAGAAGATTCATAAAATAATTCTTGCTGTTACAGTGGCTATCGTTCTTTTCATAGGAGGAGCCTGTTGGTATGTGATAGACTCTTTATCTCCTGTCGCAAAAGAATCTTCTGAGATTCTTGTAAACATCGTTGAAAATACGTCACCGAATCAGGTAGTTGAACAACTTCAAAACCAGAATGTGATCAAAAATGCTTTTTCAGCGAAAATTCTTATGAAATTTGCACATCTTTCAGATATTAAAGCAGGCGTCTATAAATTGGATCCTTCTTGGGGAACCAAAAAAGTGCTAGCTTATGTGAATGATGCTACAAATGCTGAATCGAATGAAGTTTTATTAACCATACCTGAAGGATTATGGTCGAAGGATATTGCAAAAAGAATTGAAGAAATCACGAATGTAACTGCTGAAGAATGTCTCCAATTATGGAACGATGACTCTTTTCTAAAAGAGATGATTGCTACCTATGAGTTTTTGGATGAAAGCATATTGAATAATGAAACCTTTGTTAAACTTGAAGGTTACCTTTATCCAGATTCATATTTTATCTTTCGTGAAACCAACGCGAAAGAAGTAACCTTACGTTTGCTTGATGGCTTTGATGTGGCCTATCATTCCATTCGGGATGATTTAAAGGAAAGTGCAATGTCAGTACATGATCTGGTGACATTTGCCAGTGTTGTTCAGTTTGAAAGCGGAAATCCTGAAGAAATGCCAATCATCTCAAGTATATTCCATAATCGTTTTGAGGTAGGCATGAAAATGGAATCCAGTGTAACGGTTTGCTATGCATTATATGATAAGTTCAAAAATTTCATGGATTGTGAAACAAATCCGGACATTGATAGTCCATACAATACATATCTTTATGAAGGATTACCATTAGGTCCTGTCAATAATCCTTCGCTTGATGCCATGAATGCAGTGCTACATCCGGCAGATACAGATTATTACTATTTTATTTCGGATGTTTATGGTGATGGTAAATTACATCCGGCTAAAACATATGAAGAGCATTTAAGAAATGTCGAACAGTATTTGAAGTAGGTGTATGATGAAAAAAACAACGATTATTGGAATTGCCGGAGGAAGTGCTTCCGGAAAATCTACTATTTCAATGAAACTTAAAAAAGAATATGAAAATGAAAATTCAGTAACGATTATTCGTCAGGATGATTACTATAAGGATCAGTCACATCTGACAATGGAAGAACGTGTAAAAACCAATTATGATCATCCATTTGCTTTTGATAATGAATTGTTTATTGAGCATCTGCAAAGGTTGTCGAGCGGAGAAGCCGTTAAGAAACCAATTTATGATTTTGTGAATCATACACGTTCCAGCGAATATGAAATTATCGAACCAAGTGATGTCATCGTGATTGAAGGATTGTTTATTCTTGAAGATGAAAGAATCCGCAATTTATGCGATATTCGTGTTTTTGTAGATACAGATGCGGACACACGTTTTATTCGACGTCTTGTACGAGATGTTAAAAAGCGTGGAAGAACTCTTGAATCTGTCATTCAACAATATACTGAGACAGTAAAAGTTATGCATGACACCTTTGTGGAACCATCTAAAAAGTATGCAGATATCATTATTCTTGAAGGTGGGCATAATCAGGTTGCAATCGATCTTTTGACCACAAAAATCAGTAGTATTATTCAAACAAATATGTTATAATGTCCGAGTTAAGTAAGGAGTGATTCCAATGGTTCAGGAAGAAAAGACAGTTGTTACAAAAGAAGGTTATCAGGAACTTGTCAATGAACTTGACAATATGCTGCATGTTGTTCGTCAGGATGTTATCCGCGAATTGCAGGAAGCTCGTGCTCAAGGGGACTTGAGTGAAAATGCAGATTACGATGCTGCCCGTGAAAGACAGGCTCGTGTTGAAGCAAGAATTCGTGATTTGGAAGCCATGATTGCCAATGCTCAAATCATTGATGATAATGAAAAA
>CAMEUL010000058.1 GCA_945938205.1 uncultured Traorella sp.
TTTTGAGATTCGATGCATTTTTTATTTTTCGACTGTTTTATTCGTTACAGCCTCTCTCAAAAAGTTAGAAGATATTTTTGAAGTTCAAGTGGCATGGCCGCAATCAATAGATCCGCAAACTCACTTTCACTTAACTTCATTCCGTTTTTTACCCATTCAAATGTCATATCGATGCTTCCCTTACAGTACATGCGCAAAAGAAAACTCATCTTCTCATCCAAAACACCGATTTTCTGAATCAGAATCGACGAATAAAATTCATAGATGCAATCATAATCATATTGAAATAACGAATTCTGATCATCTGCCATAAAAGCTTCATAGAAAAAACGCTGATCTTTTCTTAACAGTCTGAATTTTCGAATCAGGCCTTCTCTTAAGTCAACTCCCTTTCCAAGCTGTTTAAAGGACATCTCAGCCACACGTTCAAAATACCAGTTCACACAGTCATATTTATCCTTAAAACAGCGATAAAAGGTCTGACGTGTCAAATGAGCATGATCTACTACATCCTTCACATGAATATGTGCCAATGATTGTGTCTGCATCAGTTCTTTCATCGCATTGGCGATTTTATATTTGGTTTCTTCCTGCTGATTCATGGCATATTTATATCATACTTTCAAATAAAAAACCAGATTTTCATCTGGCTCTTCATCTTGTAGGAGTTCAAGATATGAAAAAGTTTTCTTCACGTCAATTTCTTGACATCTATAATATACCCAATCATTGTGAAAAACATGTGAAAACTAATAGAAATTTTTATGAATTGAAATTTAGATGATAGAACTCTTCATTTAAATGAATCCAGAAATTCTTTTTCCCTGTTTTAAAATAATGAAAGATCCACACTGTAATGAGAATTCCTCCAACACAGGCTACCAGCATATCTGTCATTGAATCATGAACTCCACTTGTGGTATGGCGAATAGCATCATTGTTTAAGAATATTAAACAGGCATATTCAAAAAACTCCCAGAATACAGCAATCATCATATTACATGCATTCACGAACAAAAGACATAAAATCTTTTCCTTTTTGTCCTGAAACTGTGTCTTTTCTCTCAGATAACAAAATACCATAAAGGACAGTTCACTCAGAAAAACACCGCTGAAAAAATGAAGAAATTTATCAAACATAAAAAGCGAATAAGCACCTAACATACTTCCCAATATAGATGCGATGAAAGCAAAGATCAGATTGATCCAGACAATCACAGAGGTACTTTTCAGTTTCAAAAGTTTCAGACACAAAGGGACCAGAAAACAAGTGAAAGCAGCAACAGGAGCCATTTTCAGGCCTTCCATCTGATGGATGCCACAGTAAATACTTGCCAAGATCAAACAGACATAATAGATTCCATAACCAATCATGATTCTTTTTTTCTGTTTTGAAGTCATACCATCACTCTCTTTTCTATTATGGGTTCCATCTTCATTTTTATGTGGTATTCAAAACTTTACTGTTCTTTTAGATGCCATTGCTTCTTATTCTGATACATTTTTTCATCTGCCATTTCAAACAGTTCTTCTGCTCTCAATTCAGGATAGCAACTGGATAAAGCCCATCCTGCAGAATAGGAGATAACAGGTTCATGTGAAGCATTGTATCGTTCCACATTTTCATCTATTTTTTTCATATAAGAAAGAATCTTCTCTTCGGTTGCATCATACACCATCACAGTAAACTCATCGCCACCCCAGCGACAGAGAGTGTGCTCTTTTGAGAAAGAATGCTGTAGAAGATTGGCAAAATCAATAATCATCGTATCTCCGATATCATGTCCAAATGTATCATTGACTTTTTTGAGATTGTTTAAATCGATCATGATGATTCCAAACGGATGACTCACTGTTGGAGGATTTTTCATCATTTCATCCCAGTGACTCCTGTTATAAAGACCAGTTTTCATATCAGTATAGGCTCTACGATTGATCAAAAAGAAATTTCTGATGAACTTAATGCTTGCATAAATCAGAAAGGCAACGATTGTAAAGAAAATTCTGGCTGAACTTTTGTTCTGATAATACCGATAGATATCCAAAAGAACCCCAGTGGTCAAAAGCAAGGTAAATTTCCAAGATCCTCTGATTTCTTTTTTGTTTTTTCCAAAAGGAAGAGAAACGATCACTAAAGTCAGCATCGATAGTGCCACCATGATATGACAATAAACAAGGATCGATCTCAATTCCACAATGTTTAAAAGTTGTAAAAGCAATGCAATCAAAGCAACGACACTGTTTGCAAGTGCCACCAGTTGAAGAATCTCTTTTCTTCTTCCTGAGAACTGATCCTTTACAAACATCATGAAAGGTGCACATGCTGAAAATAACGCACCTAATGTAATATAACCTAAAGCTTTGGTATTACCGGCAAACAGCATCGGTGAGAGACGTGTATCTGTTAAACGCCAGATGCCTATCAGGATAGAAAAAACACCCAGATAGAAAATGCTCCAAGAATCCTCTTTTTTACGCATCATCTGGATTACCTGATGAATGACAAACATCAGCCCTAAAGCAATACACAAAACTGCCAGAATGATCTGAATGAAATCATTTCGCATCGTTTGCTGGAGCATATCATAACGCGTTCCTGTTTCAAAATCGATTTTGCGAAGGATAAAATCACTATAAACAGGAGTCACAACAATTCTCACCTGACGTCCTTGATCCTTTGGATTCAAAGAAACAAATACCCAGTTGCTGCTTGGAGAAGCTCCCATAATATCCTTCTCGTCTGATTGCAGGCTATAAACCAGTTCATCATCAAAATAAACATCTGCATATTGATGCACAAGATAAAATCCGAGGCATTCCTGTTGTGACTGTTCTTCAGAAAGGATCCAAGTATAAACATTATGAACTTTTTGTGGAGCATTTGGATCTTCCACTAATTCCATCGTGTAGTTTTCTACAGGAATCAGAAAAGTGTCTTCTCGATGATTGATGACCTGATTGTTTTCAAATTGTGATATCACTGCGAATAAAACAACAAACAGTAACGCTACACAACCAAACACCCAATGTGTGAGATTTTGAAGACTGATTTTCTTTTTCATTCTTTCACCTTCCATCCATTCTTTTGTTAATGCAACAGATTATAATATATATTTCATATCTATGTAAATTCTGTAAAGTAAATCAAACTCAAATGAAATACTGTTTTATATATTATATATCAAAAAAGCCTTGCATGAAACATATAAAATGATAAACTAATGATATGAAAAAGAAATACTCCTGCATTGTATGTGACTTGGATGAAACCTTGTTGGATGCAACACGAAACATTCCCGAAATCAACCGCAAAGCGATTCAGAAAGCGCATGAAAAAGGTGTGAAATTTGTACCGGCAAGCGGACGTAATTACGCTTCCATAGATCGTTTTCTGAAAGAATTGGATTTATATGATCTTGCGGATGAATATGTTCTTTCACTGAATGGTGCTGTAATTACTGAAAATAAAAATCATCGGGTGTTGAAAATCACAGCTATTCCTTTTGAAAAAGTCAAAGAACTGATCCAGTTTGGCATCGATGCTCATGTCTGTGTACAGCTTTATACCGATACATTGGCTTATGTTTATGATTTTGACGATAAGGAACGTCAGGTCTTCATCGAAGAAAAAATTAACTTCATAGAAGTGAAAAATCATGACATCGAATTCTTAAAAGATAAAACAATCTTGAAAGTAATTTTTGAATCTCCTGATAATGCATATCTTCATTCTTTAGAACCGCAAATGGAGAAAATTTCTGGCTCTCTTAATATTTCTTATTCTTCTTTTCGCTATATGGAAATCAATTCCAAAGAGATCGACAAAGGAATCGGAACTGAAGAACTGGCAAAGATTTTGCATATTTCCACAGATGAGATTCTGGCTATTGGTGATAATTTCAATGATGAAGCGATGTTAATCAAAGCAGGGCTGGCTGCCTGTCCAAAAAACGCTGTGGAAGAAATCAAAAACATCTGTGATTATGTCTCACCAAAAAACTGTTCTGAAGGAGCTGTCGCAGAAATTCTTGAAAAATTCATTTTATAGGAGATACATATGGCATATATCAATCTGGCTCTTGCCATTATTTTAGAGCTCTTAGGAACCTCCCTGTTGAAAACAACCAAAGGATTTACGGTCCTATTGCCTACCTTATTTTGTCTTTTAAGTTATGGATTCTGTTTTTTCTTTTTCGCAAGATCCCTGAATGAACTGAATCTGAGCATTGCGTACGCTTTATGGTGTGGCATTGGCATTGTCGTTTCCACTCTTGTATCTGTATTAATTTATAAGGAAGCCATCACACCTTGGGGAATCGTGGGCATCCTGCTGATCCTGATTGGTGTGGTAATCTTAAATCTATTTGGTTAAATCTAAAATCTTTAATAATTGAAAACCGGGAACTAACTCCCGGTTATTTAATTTCATGACATTTTCATTCTTAGACTTTCTGTGCCATGACAATCAGATCTCTTGTGCCGCTTTCCTCACTTTGATAATCTTCTTCCAATTTTATTATTTTGAATCCGTTCTTCTCCAACAGATTCACCACTTCATCTAAATCAAGTGCACTGTACGTAAACAAAGAACCCAGCATTTCACCCTGCACGCTTCCTTTTACTTTCCCATGAGTAAACAGGAAAAAGCCACCAGGTAAAAGAAGTGAGGCAATCTTGGGATAGATATCTTTTTGATAGCATAATGGTATATGAAACAAAGAATCAAAAGCAATAACTGCTTCAAACATCTGATCTGTTTGATAGGACAGAATCTCCTGTTTTTCAAACGTCGCATGTGCTAGATTCAGACCCTTGGCCTTTAAAATCATTTTCTCTGAAATATCAATGCCTGTTACATAAAAGCCTTTCTCTGACAGATACTTGGCAACAGGATAGCCTGTCCCACATCCGACATCTAATATTTTTGATCCTTGTTCTAGGTTTTTCACTAAACGTTGAATCATTGGATCCACAAAAGGCTTTCGAACCTGATCCCAGACATTCGCGATCTTATCATAGGATGCTTCATTTTCTGTCATGTTTACTCATTTCTGTCTGCCATAAATGCTTCAATGTCTTCAACCGATTTTATGATATCTTTGGAAAGATTGATGCATCCATCTTTTGTCACAAGTACATTGTCTTCAATTCGGATCCCGATTTCTTCATCTTCAAGATACAGACCTGGCTCAATCGTGAAAACATTGCCTTCTTCCAACTTATAATCAGATAAAGAGACATCATGCGTTTCCAGCCCCAGCATATGACTGACACCATGCCAGTAATAGTCAGAAACCGTTTTTCCGTTATTCAACAGTCCGATTTCATCTAATTTCTTTTCATAAAATTCAATCAGTTTCATATTTAGACCACGAAGTGTTTCACCTGGCTTCACCAGGCTCATGATATACTCATTAGCTTCCAAAACAATGCTGTAGATCTGTTTCTGACGTTCACTGAACTTTCCATTTACAGGGAATGTACGGGTAATATCCGCATTGTAATACTCATAACTGGCACCTAGGTCACATAATACCAATGTATTGTCTTTCATGACTTGATTGTTGTCACCATAATGGAGAATAGTTCCATTCTTTCCACTGCCTACAATGCTTGGGAAAGAATGCTTACAGTTATGACATTTCAGCACAAAATCAAAATATGCTTCCAATTCATTTTCACCCATCTCTGGTTTCACATGAGACATCATGTTCTGAATAGCTTTATTGGTTACTGAAATTGCTTTTTTCAGCTGATTTACTTCAAATTCATCTTTAACTAGACGTAATTTTGTCAGATAGGAAGAAGCATCATGAATCTGAATATTTGGATATTTCTTCATCAATTCTTCCAAAAAGAGATGGCTTTCTCTTTTTTGATCCACTTCCTGCTTTTTTAGATCCAGATAAACAGGAACTGATGGAAGAGCATCCAATACATACTGCATCAGAAAATGAATCCGCTGCCATTTTTCATCCTCCATCACGATCTGTTCAATTCCACTGATCTGTCTGGCTTTTTCAGGAAGAATTCTTCCGCCCACCCATTTCGCCATGGCTTCATCATATCTTTCAATCACGAGCATATGCTGTGCCTTACCCTTCTTTTTCACGAGCACATACATCATATTTTCTCTGTCAAGACCTGTCAAATAATAGAAATGACGGTCCACACTGAAAGGATACTGCTCATCACCTACGCTATAGGGTGCTTTCCCACTTAAAACAAATAACAAAGCATTTTCAGGCAGACTGGCTGCCAATAGTTCTCTTCTTTTCTGGTACATAATTCCTCCTATTTCATATATTTTCACAAGAACTTTTTTACGATCGTTTTTCTAATCCCTTTCTACTTATATTTGAGGAACAAGGACATTCACTAGTTGAAACTGATGATCCTCATATTCCAGTACAACAACCGTACAGTTTTTAAACGTTTTTTTCATCTTAAATAGATCAATTTTCTGAGACATCAAAAAATTCATACAGGCTCCGGCATGAGAGACCACCAAAACATGTTCATGATCTTCTTTCTCCATGATGGCTGTCAGATTCTCATTCATTCTATGACGAACCTCAGATACGCTTTCTCCTCCGTATTGAACAAAGAAAGTTTCATATTCTTCAAGTGTATCAGGATTGAGATCTTCACTTTCTCCTTCCAATGTTCCAAAATTCACCTCTTTGATTCCTTTCAATCGAATATAGGATTGGTTCGTGATCAGTTCAGCCGTATCACAGCATCGCTCACTGGTCGAAGTGTAAATATGATCAAAGGTGATCTTTAGTTCTTCCAGCTGTTTGTTGATGGTCAAGGCCTGTTTTTTGCCATTTTCCGTTAAGGGTGAATCACACCATCCTTGAATTTTTCTTTGCACATTAAAAAGCGTCTCTCCATGTCGCATCAAATAAAGTACTTTTTTCATGTTTCCATTATCCCATAATTCTTTGCCCATGAAAAGATTGAGTTTTACTGCATTTTCTATTACAATACAAAAGGTGATAAAAATGAAAGAAAAAAACTCTTACTTCCAAAAATTAAAAAAAGCACTTTCTTTGGAACTCAGAGAACACAGAAGTTCTTTTGCTGTCTATTGGATCCTCCGTCTTTTAGTATTGATTATTGCAGGCATTCAAATTTATTATCGAAATTATGAACATCTGTTCTTTTGTATCCTTACACTGATCCTGCTTTTGGTTCCAAGCTTTGTGCAATTGACTTTCAAGATAGAACTTCCCTCCACCTTGGAAATCATATTATTAATGTTCATATTTGCTGCTGAAATTTTAGGAGAATTAGGTAACTTCTATTTAATATTTCCTTTCTGGGATACTATGCTTCATACGATGAATGGATTTCTGGCTGCTGCCATCGGATTTTCATTAGTCACATTGCTGAATAAAAGTGAAGCCATTCAGTTTGAACTCTCTCCTTTGTTTACAGCAATCGTTGCCTTTTCATTCTCTATGACCATTGGCGTTATTTGGGAATTTTTTGAATTCTCTATGGACAGTTTTTTTGGCATGGATACACAGAAAGATACGATCATTACTGCCTTCAATACTGTGGCTTTAAATACCAACGGTACTGTGACCTCTTTCAAGGATATTCAAAATGTAGTGATTGATGGTGTAGCTCTTCCAATTCAGGGATATATTGATATCGGTCTGATTGATACGATGGAAGATCTGTTTGTAAATTTTATCGGTGCCGTTGTTTTTTCAACCTTTGGTTTTTTCTACATCAAATACAAAGGCAATATCAAACTTGTTAGAAGATTTGTCCCAACCAAAAAAGCCAAAGAAAAAGACTATCTTCAACTGGTTGATCAAGAAAAAGAATGAAAAAAAAGGCTGTAACTATATAGAACGATTTCAAATATGAAATTTACTCTATAGAGGTTACGCCTCTTTTTTTATTTTTTATTGTGCCAGTTTCTGATCGATATCGGCGATTTCTTCTTCTAATTGTTTGATGAAATCTTCTTTATCTTTAATGGATTCTTCCGTTTCATCAATTTCTCTTTGTGAATACATGCCTACCATGTTTTCCTGCATACGTTTGATGGCACGCTTCTGATTATTGATCATATCCTGCTTGCGTGCACGAACTTCTTGCATTCTGTTTCGCCATTCCTGATGTCTTCTTTCATTGGATTCTTTTAATCCAGCAAAATAATCATCCATGATTCCTCTGAATTCATTCCAGATGGCATCTTCATTTTCTTTTCCACAGAATCCGATCTGTTTCCAGTCTGCACTTAAGGATTTCATCTTTTCAGTGTTTTCTTTAGAGTAATTCTGGCTCTCATTGACTGCTTTGGCTTCTTCAATCAGAGCTTTTT
>CAMEUL010000059.1 GCA_945938205.1 uncultured Traorella sp.
CGAAAGAAGGTGGAAGGGAAAGTAGCTCTTGTCAATGGCTATCTGAACATGAAAACCTTTAAGGCTCTTGTGGAAGCTAAAGCGGTTGGATTTATTACCTTTAATGGAGATATCGACCAGAAAGAAAATGATCTGGATCCTCGTGAATTAAGAGGGCCTTTACAGGAATTTGGAAATCTTCCGGGAGTGAATATACGTGTGGAAGATGCAATGGAAATCGTGGAAAAACAGGCAACCAAAGTAAAAATGATCCTTAAGCAGGAAATACTGACCACTCAGTCAGCCAATCTGATCTGTGACATCAGAAATGAAAGTGATGACTGGATCATCTGTTGTGCACATTATGATTCCGTTCCTAATTCAAAAGGAGCCTATGATAATGCGACAGGAGCTGTATGCCTTTATGAAATGGTCTGTGCTTTAAAAGATGAAAAACTGAAGCATAATCTTCGTTTTATTTGGTGTGGCAGTGAAGAAAGAGGTCTTTTGGGAAGCAAGGCGTATGTGAAAGATCATGAACAGGAACTGAACAATGTGAAATTGGTCGTTAATGTAGATATGATCGGTTCTATCATGGGAAAACGAATTGCTGTCAGTACAGCGGATATGTCACTTGTTCATTTTATTGACTATTACGCTAAGATCAAAGGCTTCTCCATGGAATCTGCACAGGGTGTCTATTCCAGTGATTCCACGCCTTTTGCGGATGCGGGAGTTCCTGCTGTTTCCTTTGCTCGTGTAACTTCACCGCAAACAGGAAAGATCCACTGCCGTTTTGATATATTGGAACATTTATCCGCTCATCAGCTTCAGGAAGATATTTCATTCATTGAAGGTTTTGTCAGAGAAATGGCACAGGCATTTGTCATTCCTGTTATTAGGGAAATGCCGGAGAATATGAAAGAAGAACTGGATAAGTATTTGGGAAGAGATTTATTAAACAAAGAAAAAGAGAAAGTCGCATGATTTTCTCTTTTATATTAGATTAAGTTTTTGAAAAGTCTCGTAGATGGCATCTTCACTGCTTCTGGCACAAACGATATCTGCAATCTCTTTGAGCTTTTCATTTCCATTTCCCATCACAACGCCTGTGTGAGCATGTGCTATCATTTCATAATCATTCATGCTGTCTCCAAAAGCAATGGAGTCTTCCAGTGTCTTATGGAAATGATCCAAAATGATGTCCATGCCACTTGCCTTAGAAATATTTTTGATCAATATTTCTACCGGAATTCGATTTTCTTTTTCAGGATGGATCACACAGTCATAACGATCTTTCCATTTCTCTATGAACGCATCAAGATCCTGTTTTGTTTTGGCGAAAATGGTTATCTTATTCATGATGGTATCCTCAAAGAATTCTCTCATGTGAAAATGTGTGTCTTCACTTGAAAGAATATCTTCTCTTTCCTGAGTTACACCATGATGGGCTGCAAAGTGTTTTCTTCTTTCTGTGCAGAAGTCATCACAGAAACTTTCAAATTCACCTTCCAAGGTATATCCAAATTCATATTTATTAAAATCCTGGATCATATCCAAAAGATCTTGTTTGGGAATGGAAACATTCAAAAGCATTTTCCCATCTGCCAGGATCGTCGTTCCGGCTCCATAGATTTCCCCATCACTTTTGAAAGGAATTAGATCCGGATGAACATTGCTTTTGGTCCTGCCGGTACATAAAATGATCTTATGTCCATTTTTTTGTGCTTTTTGAATGGCTTCTGTAGTAGAATCCAAGACTTTGTTGTATTTTTCATGATCCAAAAGAGTATCATCAATATCCAGAAAGATTATTTTGCTCATACTTCCTCCCTAAAACATGACCATTATACAAGAATTGATCAAAAAGTGGTAGTGAAAACCGCCAGAAAATGATAAAGTAATACTGTAAAGGAAAATGCTATGATCTATACATTAACGTTCAATCCGTCTTTGGATTATGAAATGCATCTAAATACGCTCATGACTTCCAGAACCAACCGATCCACTCATGAAAATTATCGTCTTGGTGGAAAAGGAATTAATGTTTCCAGAGTTTTAAAGGAACTGGATGTTGAATCGATCATTCTTGGTTTTTATGGTGGCTTTGTTGGGAAAGAGATTTATCGTCAGATCCATGATTTTAGGATGAAAGAACAACTGATTCCTTTGGAAGAAGGCATATCGCGCATCAATGTGAAAGTGCTTGGAAATTATGAAACTGAAATCAATGGAGAAGGACCTTTTATTGGCGGAAGTGATATGCAGAAGCTGTATGAACAGCTCTCTAATTTAGAGGAAGAGGATGTGCTGATCCTGTCAGGAAGCATTCCTAAATGCTTGAATGAGGATATTTATGAAACAATTCTTTCTGTTCAGACAGCCAAAAAAGTAAAATGCGTTGTAGATGCGACAGGAAATCTTCTTTTGAATACGTTGAAACATCACCCTTTTCTAATTAAGCCAAATGTGGTAGAATGTGAAGACATCGTGCAAAGAAAACTCTTGACGACACAGGATGTGATTCGTGCTGCCAAAGAACTCCAGGAAAAAGGAGCATGCAATGTTTTGATTTCCAGGGGAAAAGAGGGAGCAATTCTTGTAGATGAAAATCAGAAAGTCTATGAATGCAGGGGCTTGAAAGGAAATTGTGTTTCCAGTGTAGGAGCAGGAGATTCCATGATTGCCGGATTTGTAGCGGCTTATCTGAAGTGTGGAAATACATTGGAAGCTTTCCGTTTAGCAATGGCTTGTGGATCAGCGAGTGCTTTCAGTGAAGATCTTGCAAAGATTGATAAAATAAAAAAATGTTATGAAGAAGTGGAGGTAAAATGTTATGAGTAAAAAATTCTTTACATCAGAATCCGTAACAGAGGGACATCCTGATAAGATCTGTGACCAGATTTCTGATGCAGTGCTGGATGCGATCTTAGAACAGGATCCAATGGCACGAGTGGCTTGTGAAACTGCAACAACAACTGGTATGATCCTTGTTATGGGAGAAATTACAACCAGCTGTTATGTGGATATTCCGAAGATTGCGCGTAATGTTGTTTTAGATATTGGGTATGATCGTGCAAAGTATGGATTTGACGGAAATACATGCTCTGTGCTGACAGCAATCGATGAACAGTCCAATGATATTGCTATGGGAGTTAATGCTTCTTTGGAAACACGCGAAAGCGATGCCCATGACAATGGTGCTGGAGATCAGGGAATGATGTTTGGTTATGCCTGTGATGAAACAGAAGAACTGATGCCTCTGCCAATCATGCTGGCACACAAACTGGCAAAACAGCTGACCAAGGTAAGAAAAGATGGCACTCTGCCTTATTTAAGACCGGATGGCAAAAGTCAGGTTTGCGTGGAATATGACGATCAGCAGGTAAAACGTGTAGATAGCGTAGTAATTTCAACTCAGCATTCTGATACCGTTGAACTGTCTCAGATCCGTGAAGACATGATTCGTTATGTGATCCGTGAAATCATTCCGGCAGAACTGATGGATGAAAATACAAAGATTTATGTCAATCCAACCGGACGTTTTGTGATTGGTGGTCCTCAGGGAGACAGTGGTTTGACAGGAAGAAAAATCATTGTAGATACATATGGCGGAATGGCTCGTCATGGAGGAGGAGCCTTCTCAGGAAAAGATCCAACGAAAGTGGATCGTTCAGCCGCATACGCTTCAAGATGGGTGGCTAAGAACATCGTCGCAGCTAAACTAGCTAAAAAATGTGAAATTCAGTTGGCTTATGCGATTGGTGTGGCACATCCTGTCAGCATTTCCGTGGATACATTTGGAACCAGTCAGTATACTGAAGAACAGCTGATTGATGTCATCAACAAAGTCTTTGATTTGCGCCCTACAGCGATTATTGACACCTTAGATCTTCGCCGTCCTATTTACCGTCAGGTAGCAGCTTATGGACACATGGGAAGAGAAGATGTGGATGTTCCATGGGAAAAGACCAACAAAGTAGAAGAGATTTTAAAAGCCATTCAGGATTGATCGATAGAGATCGATCCTTTTTTCAAATAAAGTTGGTTTCTTTTTTGATGAAACTGATTTATAATCATATCGGTGATAACAATGGACTGTAATCAATTAGCACGTGCAGCCACCAAGGCAGGCATGATTCTGCTGGAAAGCGGTGCTGAAACCTATCGTGTAGAAGATACCATGAAAAGAATCTGTGAGGCTTATGGTGCGGATGTGGTGGATGCTTATGCAACGCCAACACTTCTCATCATTTCTTTTTCCATTCATCATGAGCTGTATCATAATGTGAAAAGAACACAGATCAAAACGGTGGATCTTTCAAAGATCGACAAAGTGAATGATCTTTCAAGAAGCATTCTTGCTACAAGCATGCCACTTGAAGAATTCTATATACGTCTTGAAAAGATTCATGAAGAAAAACCTTATCCAAAAGGAATTATGATTTTTGCGGCAGCCTTATGTACCTTTGGATTTGCTTTTTTCTTTCGGGGAACTATGAGGGATGCTCTGTGTGCTTTTGTCATAGGAGCCCTTTTAAAAATATGTATGATTGAACTGGATAAAATTGATTTTAATTCTTTCTTTAAATATTTAATGGGAGGAGCCATCACAACCATTTTGGCGATCTTATGTACAAAATGGAATCTGTGTGATTCCATGGATACGCTGATCATTTCAGTCATCATGCTTCTGGTTCCGGGACTGGCCATTACAAATGCTATTCGTGATACGGTAAGTGGTGATCTGGTCAGCGGAATGGCACGAACCACAGAAGCTATTTTGATTGCGGTAGCCATTGCGCTGGGAAGTGGACTTGTGTTCGCATCATTAGGAGGTATTTTGGTATGATCAATGGATTTATGGCTGTCTTTGCCTCCTTGGGTTTTGCTTTGCTTTTTAATATACGAGGAGATAAACTGTTTGCAGCGGCTCTGATTGGTGGAATTGGTGGGGTATTTTATGACCTGTTGATTTTCTTTCACTGTTCAAATTATTTTTCTTTATTTTTCGCATGTGTTGCGATTTCTATTTTATCAGAACTTTTCGCAAGAATTCTGAAATGCCCTGTCACAACTTTCCTGATTTGTGCGCTGATTCCTTTAGTGCCGGGAGGTGGTATGTACTATACGATGTTAGAAATCGTTCAAAACAATATCGATGGTGCAATTCTGAAAGGAATCGATACGATCGTCCAGGCAGGAAGCATTGTGCTCGGTTGTCTTTTTGTTTCAAGTATCATGCAGATTTATAAACAGCTGAAAAGGAAGAACTCATGAAAAAAGTAGAACTTTTATGTCCCGCGGGGAATTATGCAGCTTTTGAAGCAGCTCTTTATAATGGTGCTGATGCCATTTTTTTGGCAGGTCCACTTTATGGTGCCAGAGCCAGTGCCGACAATTTCACATTGGAAGAAATTCGTAAGGCTTGTGAATTGGCTCATTTATATGATGTAAAGATCCATGTGACCGTCAACACGCTCATTCATGATGATGAACTGCCTGCCTGCATGGATTATATTTCATCTTTAAATGACATCGGAGTGGATGCTTTGATCATACAGGATCTGGGTTTGATGGATCTGGTCCGCCACCGTTTCCCCAATTTGGAAATTCATGCTTCTACACAGATGCACATTCATAATCTATCCGGTGTTTTAAAGTGCAAAGAATGGGATCTGGAGCGCTGTGTCGTAGCTCGTGAAAGTTCTCTGGATCTGATTCAGAAAATGGGTGAACAGGGAATTGAAATCGAAACATTCGTTCAGGGAGCCTATTGTGTGAGCTATTCAGGTGAATGCCACATGTCTCGAAGCATTGGCGGAAGAAGTGCCAATCGTGGAGAATGTGCTCAAAGTTGCCGTTTACCATATACTTTAGTGGTTCAAAAAAATGACCATGAAGAAATCGTGGAAACAGAAGGAAAATATCTTCTGTCATTAAAAGATCTCAATGCAATACGATTGATTCCGGAACTGATCCAGGCAGGTGTTTCTTCATTTAAAATCGAAGGAAGAATGAAACGTCCGGAATATGTGGCCTGTATGTGCAGAATTTATCGTCAAGCCATTGATGCTTATTATGATAAGAAAGACTTTTCTGTTGATGAAGTCATTTATCAAGAAATGAAGAAGGTCTTCAATCGTGGATTTACTGAAGGCTATCTTTTGAAGAAGCAAGGCAAGGAAATTACCAGTTGCTTGCGTCCCAATCATCAGGGAGTCCCCATTGGGAAAGTTGTCGGTTTTCATCATGACAAGATGGTGATCGAACTGACCGGGGAACTTTCTCAGCATGATGGCATCCGTATTTTGAATGCCAAGGAAGATCAGGGCTTTATCGTCAATTATTTATACAAGGATGGAAAACTGGTTTCAAATGCTGAAAATTGTCGCGTAGAACTGATGAAGATGCCGGTCAGTGTTGGTGATCTTGTTATGAAAACCAGTGATGTGCATCAGTTAAAGGAACTATCAAACTTGCCTGAACGTAAGATTCCTGTTCATCTTCATGCCGTTTTGCGCTATGATGCACCACTGCAATTGACTGTCAGTGATATGGAACATGAAGTGAGCGCAAAAAGCAGTGAACTTGTGGAAAAAGCCAAGACCATGCCGCTGTCTTCTGAAAGAATCGAAAAACAGTTACGTAAACTCGGCAATACACCTTTTGTATGTACATCCTGTAAGATCGAAATGGATGAAAATATTTCCTTTTCAATTTCCACGCTGAATCAGCTAAGAAGAGAAGCAATGGAGAAATTGATAGAAATTCGTAAGCATCCTGCAAGAATACAAAAGGAAAGTCAGAAACTGTATTCTTCTAACTGTGATCTTACACATCGGTTAAGTGTGAATATTCAAAATGAAAAACAATATGAGATCGTGAAGGATTATCCGGTGGATATTTATGTAGGAAACAGTTCTTTATATGAAAAAATCAAAAAGGATCATGTGTATCTAAACTATCCTCGCGTGACACAAAAAAATTATCATGAACAGGGACTGATCCATGATGTAGGCGGCATTCAGAAAGGAATGCATGCCAGTGCATATATGAACTGCATGAATGCGTACAGTGCTAATCTTTTGTTTCGTGAAGGCATAAGCTGTATTGAACTGTCATATGAATGTAGTGATGAGGATCTTGAAAAACTATGTGAAAACTACAAAAAACTGAGTGGACATGATGGAAACTTTGAAGTGGAAGTCTATGGTCGTGTGGAAAACATGGTACTTGAAAACTGCCTAATCATGTCACAATTGAATAAAAAGAAACATTGTCAAGAGTGTCATCAGAAAGAATACTATCTAAAGGATGCCAAACAGCATGCCTATCGTCTTTTGGGAGATGAGGATTGTCATCTGGTAGTTTATCACAGTGAGCCTTTCAACAAGATATCCAAAATGAAGGATTATCAGAAAATGGGTATCTCTAATTTCAGAATTTCACTGACGTTTGAGGATGAATCTTCCATCCGGAAAGTGATTGAAGAAGCACTTCAATGGATGTAAGAAATTTTCAGTGAAAAAATACTTGTAAACGCTTGCAATTTAATTGCAAAGTGTTTACAATAAAGACATAAAGAAGAGGATGTGAGGACCATGAAAACAAACGTTTTGAAAACAGTGTTGAATGTTCATGGGGTTCCTTGTGGGATTTGGTGTTATAGCGGGCGTTTTTGAGAGCGTTCGCTTTTTTTGTCACTCTTCATTGATCTAAAGGAGGAATATAATATGGATCAGGTAAACAAAGCATTCTGGGATGCATGTGCAAATGGCGATGTAACGATCGTTGCCGCAGAAATCAAAAAAGGTGTCGATGTGAACTATCAAAATGGTGAAGGCAGAACCGCTTTGATGAGAAGTGCCAAACGTGGATATAAAGACATCGTACGTATGCTGGTTGATAATGGAGCCGATGTGAATTTAGTAGATTCACGTGGAAAAACAGCATTGATGGGAGCTGCGAAAAAAGGACATAAAACAATCTGTAAGAAACTGATTGAAGCCGGTGCTGATGTGAATGTGAAGGATTCCAAAGGAAGAACTGCTCTGCAGCGCGCTGCTTTCCAGGGAATGGATCGCGTTATTGAAGAACTGATCAAAGCCGGAGCTGAAATCAATACACAGGATAATGAAGGAAGATCTCCTTTGATGGAAGCTTGCCTGGCATTTAAATTTGATGTGATCCGTCAGCTGGTGGAAGCCGGAGCGGATGTAAATCTTCAGGATGAAAGAGGATGTACAGCATTGATGCGTGCAGCCTATGGAGGATACACGGACCTTGTAAATTACTTCCTGGAATATGGAGCAGATA
>CAMEUL010000060.1 GCA_945938205.1 uncultured Traorella sp.
TTCCCTAAGCTTTCTGAAATATATCATGGAAAGATCCTTGCTAACATCAGCGGATTTTCATTAGAAGAATATGTGAAATGTGCCGAAAAGCTTGACAAAGAAGAAATTGTTGGCATTCTGGAGCTTAATATTTCATGTCCGAATGTACATGGCGGAGGCATGAGCTTTGGAATGGATCCAGACTGTGCTAGTGAGGTTGTCCGAGAAGTTAAGAAAGTGACACACAAACCACTGTACGTGAAATGCACGCCACAGTGCAGTGATCTGGTGAAGATGTGTGTAGCCGTTGAAAAAGCTGGTGCTGACGGTTTGGTTCTGGTGAATACATTCTTAGGCATTCGTTTGGATTATAGAACGGGTAAACCAATTCTTTCCAATACGACAGGTGGTGTCAGCGGCGGCGGAGTTTTTCCATTAGCTTTGCATAAAATCTATGAGGTATATCCTCATGTGAATATTCCAATCATTGGCTGCGGAGGAGTAACCTGTGCCAAAGATGTCATTGAAATGATGTCGGCAGGAGCCAGTGCTGTAGAAATAGGAACAGCTCATCTCATTGATCCAATGCTGGTACCGAAGATCATTCAGGATCTTGAGAAATGCTGTGATGAATTAAAAATAGAAAATATTAGTGATATTATAGGGAGGGCACATCGATGAAAAGAGAAGTCATTATTGCTTGTGATTTTTCAAGCCAGAAAGAAACACTGGAGTTTCTTGACAAATTTACAGAAGAAAAACCTTTTGTGAAAATTGGTATGGAACTGTTTTATTCCGCAGGTCCACAGATCGTGGAAGAAATCAAAAAAAGAGGACATAAGATCTTTTTGGATCTGAAGCTTCATGATATTCCAAATACCGTACATAAAGCCATGATGAATCTGGCAGGACTGGATGTAGATATGGTCAATGTACATGCAGCTGGTACGATTGAAATGATGAAAGCTGCCAAAGAAGCGTTGAGAAAGAAAAATTCAAATGCTATTCTGTTGGCAGTAACTCAGTTGACCAGCACGAGTGAAGAAGTGATGCATAATGAACTTTGGATCGATCATTCAATGGAAGAAACGGTACAGCATTATGCGCACAATGCATTGCTTGGCGAATGCGATGGTGTCGTTTGTTCACCTTTAGAAGTCCAGGCAGTTATGCAGAAATGTGGAAAAGATTTTGTTACAGTGACTCCTGGCATCCGTTTCGCAACTGATGACAAGGGTGATCAGAAACGTGTAACGACACCTGCTAAAGCACATGAGCTGGGTTCTCATTATATCGTTGTAGGAAGATCCATTACCGCAAGTGCGGATCCGGTAGCTGCTTACCGTAAGGCACAGTCAGAATTTGAGAGAGGTATGTAAGATGAAAAAATTGATTGCAAAAGATTTATTATCGATCAAAGCGGTTTTCTTGAGACCGGAAGAACCTTTTACTTGGGCCAGTGGCATCAAGAGCCCAATTTATTGTGACAATCGTCTGACACTTTCGGATGTGAAAGTGCGTGAGGATGTTGAACATGCGTTAGCGAAGATCATTGAAGAAAACTATCCTGAATGTGAAGCGGTGATGGGAACCAGCACAGCAGGAATTGCTCATGCTGCCATCGTTGCCACAATCTTAAATAAGCCAATGGGATATGTTCGTGCCAATGCCAAAGATCATGGTAGAAACAACCAAATTGAAGGAAAATGTGAACCAGGCACGAAGGTAGTCGTTGTGGAAGATCTGATTTCTACTGCGGGTAGTTCTTTGGAAGTAGTGGAAGTATTGCGTCAGGCAGGTGCTGAAGTGCTTGGCATTGTATCAATTTTTACGTATGGCATGAAAAAAGCGACAGATCGTTTAAATGAACACAATGTTCGCAATATCTCTGCTTCTGATTATGACACATTGCTTGAAGTAGCTGTTGAAGAAGGATATATTCAAAAAGAACAGGTAGAAGGTCTTTTGGCTTTCAGAAATAATCCATCAGATGAATCATGGATGAAAAAATAAACTCGAAAGAGTTTTTTTTCTTTGTTTAATGCTTGAGAAACAGATACGTTTCGTTTAAAATAAACACAGGTGATAACATGAGCAAATCCATATTTGTAACCGGACATCAAAATCCGGTTTCTGATTCCATCTGCTCCGCTTTAGCTTATGCGAATCTGAAACAGTTAATGGGAGAAAGCGCAATTGCTGTGCGTCTAGGTGCCTTAAATGATGAAACCAAATACATTTTGAAATATTTTGATGTGGAAGGTCCTTTTTTGATGAAGGATGCCCGTTCACAGTTACGAGATATCGTCATTGATGAACCTACATTAGTTCCTATGAATATGACGATGGCAGAAGCCTGGAAAAAACTGTATACGGTCAAGAATAAATCATTGTTTGTTGTGGATGAAGCTAGACATCTTCAGGGAATTGTTTCAACAAGTAATCTTTCCAGTACACGTTTGATGGATGATGATCATTTGAATTCCTTGATGGCAAAAGCCAGTGTTGAACAGATTGCGAAAACGATCAATGGAAAAGTAATCATTGATCCGGATAATTATTCTACAAATGGGAAAATCTATATTGTGACACTGATCAATGGTCAGCATTTCTCCAGTGAATTTGAGAACAGCATCGTTATCTTAAGTGATGGGGATGAAAAACAGCGTCAATTGATCGAATGTGGAGCAAAATGCATCATTATTACGTGCAAGGAACAAGTATCTGAAGCCAATCGTATTTTGGCTTTAAAGAAAGACTGTGCAATCATTCAGACAGATCTGGATACCATGAAGGTTGCCAGAGCCATCACTGAAGCAATTCCTGTGGAATATGTGATGACCAAAGATCCCGTAACTTGCATTGATACTGAATATGTGAATGATGTGGCTCAAAGGCTCTCTCATACACGTTTCCGTTCCTATCCGGTAATTAATGAATATGGAAATATCGTAGGAGCTATTTCACGTTATCACTTAAGCAATTATGAACGAAGAAAATTCATTTTGGTCGATCACAGTGCTAAGAACCAGTCCATTGCTAATATTGATGAAGCTATCATTGAAGAAATCATTGACCATCATCATATTGGTAATATCGAAACCAGTTATCCGATCTATTACCGAAATATGAAATGCGGATGCACGTCAAGCATTGTTGCTCTTCTCTACAAAGAAAACGGTATCGTGCCGTCTAGAGAATATGCAGGGCTGATGCTGGGTGCCATTATCAGTGATACCATGTATTTCAAGTCAAAAACTACAACAGAATTTGATAAGAAAACAGCTGAATGGCTGGCAGAACTGGCTCAGGTGGATCTCAATAAATTTGCCTTAGGCGTATTAAGTGCTTCTATTTCCTTGACTAAGAGCACTCCTGAAAATATTTTAAATCGAGACCTTAAGTCATATGAAATCGGCAAATACAAGATTGCCATCGGACAGACCAACTTTGAACATATGGAAGACATTCAGACGATTCTACCAACATTCAAGGAATATCTGGAAAGTGTACAGAATGCCAAAGGATATGATCTGATGATCATGATGTTCTCGAATATTATGGCTGAAGGAAGTATGTTTGTTTTCAGCGGGCCTATAAAGAATATCATGAAAGAACTGATCGAAACTCAGATTGATGAAATGAGTGGCTATGACAGTGTCATCATTTCACGCAAACAGCAACTGGTACCAAAGATATCAGAACTGCTGAAAATGATGTAATGGAGGACATATGAAAATAGGTATTGGAAATGATCACAGTGCAGTGGATATGAAAAAAGCCATTACAGAACATCTGCTGGCAAGAGGATTTGAAGTGGTGAACTATGGATGTGATACAACAGAAAGCTATCCTTATCCGGAAGCCGCTAAATCTGTTGCACATGCGGTAGTAAACAAAGAAGTTGATTGTGGGATTCTGATTTGTGGTACAGGAATCGGTATCGGTATTGCTGCCAATAAGGTGAAAGGTATCCGTTGTGCCACCTGTTCAGAACCTTATAGTGCGGCACTTTCTAAGCGCCATAACAACTCCAATATTCTTTCATTTGGAGCCCGTGTTGTTGGAGTGGAACTGGCTAAAATGATCGTAGACAGCTGGCTGGATGCTGAGTTTGAAGGCGGTCGTCATCAGACACGCATCGATATGATCCACGAGATCGAAAAAGAAGCATAAAACAGTAAAGTCGAAGCATACTAAGCATGGAGGAACGACAATGAAAAAACTATTCGTGCTGAGTATGCTTTTATTATTGAGCGGTTGTGGTTGGATGAATGGCAATAACAATAACAATCAGACCCCTAATAATCAGCAGACCCCTAACAACAATCAGCAAACCCCAAATGGCAATGGCCAGACAGCAAAAACCAGCAGCATCAAAGATCTCATGGGATATTTTGATGAGAAAGGTCTCAAGTATTCCAATATGAGTGATCTGGATGTTGTGGAGATCAATGCTCATGAAGGAAAAAAATTTGAATATGAAGGAATTCCTGTTTACTTGTATCGTATGAATATGCAGGATCAGCAGATCCAAAGTTGGATGAAAGACATCAAGGATACTGGAAAGGTTACCATTTCTTTGGACGGCGAACAAAAAAGCTATGATGCTATTATTAATGGAGATTATTTATTGGTCAGTGAAACCGGAAAAGATCTCAAGGATCTTTCACAACATTTCAAAAACTATACCATGAAATAAGGGAGCAATCCCTTTTTTTTATTAGAGAATTAAAAAAACATGCTTGGTATCAAGTGCCGTGCTATAATAAAAAAGAGGTAACTTATGGATCTGACATTTCATACAGAAAAAGGACGTTTTAATTATCGTGTAGGAGCTATCATACTCAAAGATGATCAGTTATTGGCAGTAAAAAATGAACGTTCAAGCTATTATTATACTGTAGGAGGAAGAGTTCACTTTGATGAGAACTGTGAGGATGCCGTAAAACGAGAAGTATATGAAGAATTAGGCATTCATCTTGAAGTGGATCGTCCATTGTTTTTTCATGAGAATTTCTTTACGGAAACTGACAGTCAAGAAAATTTTCATGAAATAGCAGTGTATTATTTGATGAAAAATAGCGATGAACTGAACAATTTAGAATGCCATTTGTTTACTGAAAATGGTATGCAGGAAGAACTCCATTGGATCTTTCTTGATCAACTCCAAGATATTATACTTTATCCACAGTTTTTAAAAACAAAGCTGTTATCTTTACCGGATTCTCCTCTTTTTCTTTCAGAAAGGTAAATAACGTTATGAAAACTTGTGTTATCTATGCTTCGAAAACAGAAGCAACCAAAAAATGTGCCTATAAAATTCAAAAGGCACTCCATTGTGATATTTTTGATCTGGATGTTGAAGATATAAATCCAGAAAACTATGATTTTATTGTGATTGGTTCACCCATTCGTATGGGAATGATCCATAAAAATGTAAAAAAATGGGTTCATAATAATCTTTCTGTTCTTTTGAGAAAAAAGACAGCGCTATTTGTTTGTTGTGGATTTGAAGAAAACAAAGAGAAGTATTTTCAGGAAAACTTTCCTAAAGAACTTGTAAGTGCAGCTTTAACAACAGAAACTTTTGGTGGAGAAATTGATCTGAAAAAGCAAAAAGGGATCGAAAAAATGATTGTCAAAAAGGCTCTTTCCACACACCCAAAAGAAGTGAAACTGAATGAGGAAAACATAAATTTGTTTCTAGAAAAAGTTCAATCAGAAATTCTTTGATTTTTCATGAAAAAATAGTATAATCACTAAAAGGTGATTCTTATGATAAGTAAATGGATACTAAAAAAAGCGAATATACAAGAAGTTAAAATCACTTCTGCACAAAGAGAACATGTAGGTAGAATGACCAGTTATGTAGGTGTTGGGGTCAATCTGATTTTATCAATGTCAAAAATACTGTCAGGAATTTTCTTGCATTCTGTATCTATTCTGGCGGATGGAATCAACAATCTTTCGGATGCCGGAAATTCTTTGATCCTTTTGATCAGTTTCAAACTGTCAAGCAAGGAAGCGGATGAGGAACATCCATTTGGTCATGAAAGAATTGAATATCTGGCCAGTTGTATCGTGGCAGCTTCCATTCTCTTATTAAGCTTTGAAATGTTTAAATCATCGTTAGATAAGATAGTGAATCCAAGCGATATTGATTTTTCAATTTTGTTAGTTATTGTACTGATAGGCTCCATTCTTGGTAAGCTTTTTCTGTATGTATTCTATAAAAACTGTGCCAAACCGATTGATTCAACGGTGTTGTTAGCCAGTGCTCAAGACAGCATCAATGATGTGGCTTCTACATCGGCTGTTTTGGTTTCAACTTTAATATTTAAATTCACAAACATCAATTTGGATGGTTATATGGGGATGGCGGTAGCTGTTTTGATCCTGATCAGTGGTATTTCTATTTTAAAGGAAGCAGCCAATAAGATCTTAGGTGAAGCTCCAGATCATGAATTCGTCTATCAACTGGAAACAAAGATCTGCAAGTATACAGGCATATATGGGATCCACGATCTTCTGGTTCATAACTATGGCCCAAACCGTACTTTTGCCAGTGTACATGCGGAAGTTGACAGCAAAGAAGATATTTTAAGATCCCATGATCTGATAGATACAATAGAAAAGGATATTTTGGAACAGGATGGTGTTCATCTGGTGATTCACATGGATCCGATCGTCCTTGACAATCCACTCATCAATCAGCTGAAGGATGATGTTCGTTCTTGTGTGGCTGAACTGTCTTCGGAGATTCAGATCCATGATTTCAGAGCTGTTTTAGGGAATACACATTCCAATCTGATTTTTGACTGTGTGATTCCTTATACATGTCACATCACTAAAGAAGAGATACAAAATCACATAGATCAGATGCTTTCCAAAAAGAAAGAAACTTATTATACGGTCATTACTTTTGAAAGACCATTTAATTAAAGTGTAATGGAAGATAGTTTTCATCTTTCACAAGATAAAAAAGAGTATGGATTTCATAACGAAATCCATTTTTATTTGCCATCTGAAACATCGTATAAAATTCACTCAGTGAAATATCCGTTTCAATTTTTGTAAGAAGCAGAATGATTTCAGCAATTCTAGGATCATTTTTTAAAGCCTTTGCTTTTTCTAATGTAAGGATATTTTTCATGTCTGCATAAGATTGAATATTCAGATTCAGAGACTGATTCAATGTTTTCATAAGACAGGATGAAGATTTTGAAAAGTTGATTTTATTTAGATTTTTTACTTTCTGATCGATGCAGCTTACCGGAAGCAAAATATTTTCTTCTATAAGAAGGACCTGTAGGAAATCCTCATTCTGAGAGAAAATGACAAACTGATGTGTTGGAAGATGATAGATCAAACCTTGAGAAGTATTCATAAATAAAGAAAAAAGAAGTAGATATTTCATGAGATCACCTTACTTAATATGGCCATTTGTTTTTTTCTCATACCATAAGACAAGCAGTGTGCATAAAAAAGGGGAATAGAAAAAACCTAAAAATCCAAAAAGTTGAACGCATACAAGCATCATGAAAAGATGAAGAAGCAAGGGTATTTTCAGCTGATGTGCGGTCAACTTTGGTTCAATGAAAAAACGAAGTATGGATATCACGATTCCGGTGACGAAAAGAAGAATGGCTTTGTTCATCTCTTTTTGAATCAAATAGTAGAAAGCATAGGGATAAAGGATTATTCCGCTGCCGATCATGGGAAGAAAATCACAGCAAGCAGTCAGCAATGCCATGAGAAAGGGATGGCTTGTTTGTGTGAGCATATACCCCAGCCAGCTTTCTGCTCCTGTCATCAGAAAGAGGATCAGATTGGTCAAAAGCATTTTTCGACATGTCTCAAACAAAATGGATTGAAAGGATACCAGTTTTTCATAAGTGCTGAAAGAGAGCTTTTGAATCACTCTTGCAGGAGCATGAATATCCAAAAGGAATAGGAATGTGAGAAACAAAATGAGAAAAAGATAACCTAAAATTTTAGGAAAGGAAAGAATCAGGGATGAAAGTGAAGAAAAAAGAAACGAATATATTTGAGGAAATAATGAAGCATACGTTTGAATAAATGGAAATTGCTGAATGACAGACTGAAGAGAAACACTCAAAGCATCAAAATTCAGATAAAGTGTTTTCATGGACTGATAAAGTGTAAAAACAAGAAAAATTATCAGTAGAAAAAGAATAAAAAGAATGAGGATATAGAAAAAGATAGCTTTATTTATGTTACCTTCTAATTGAGTGATGACTCTTGCTA
>CAMEUL010000061.1 GCA_945938205.1 uncultured Traorella sp.
CTTTGAAGATGTGGAAAATCTAACACATGCCAGTGTGGGATTTGCAGGTCCGGTTGGATTGGAAGGTGTGAGGATCGTCATGGATCAGGAAGTTTCCCATATGAGAAATTTCATTTGTGGAGCTAATGAAACGGATATGCATTTGAAAAATGTCAATCTGAAGGATTTCAAAGTGGATCTTACTGGTGATATCGGTGTGATTTCTGAACAGGATGTGTGCCCGGTATGCGGAAAAAAACTTTCTTTCACCAAAGGAATTGAAATTGGGAATACCTTTAAACTGGGAGATAAATATGCCAAGGCATTAGGTTTGAATTATTTGGATGCCAACAATGAACTGCATCCGGTACAGATGGGATGCTATGGTATTGGTCTGGGACGCTGTCTAGCAGCTGTTGTTGAACAGCATAACGATGAAAACGGAATTATCTGGCCAGAAAGTATTGCTCCTTTCCAGGTTGGAATCGTCATTGTTTCAACAAAAGACGAAGAACAGAATCGTGTTGCTAATAAGCTGTATGAGGATCTGAAAGCCAAAGGTGTAGATGTTTTACTGGATGATCGCAATGAACGTCCGGGTGTAAAATTTAAAGATATGGAATTGATTGGTCTTCCATTCCGCATTACTGTTGGAAGACGTGCTCAGGAAGGCATCGTTGAATTTACGACACGTGCCACGAATGAAAAAGAAGAATGTACGATTGAAGAATGTTTGAAGCGATTTGAAAAATAGGAGGCACTATGAGAGAATCCATTTATATGAATGATCAGTTGGCAGTCCTGAATTTCTCCAAATCCTATGTGAGAACTCCATCTGAACTGTTGGACAGTCCTGAGTTCAAAAATATTACAGAGATTTTCATTGAAAGTTTGAAGGATACAAAAAAGGAATTGTATTATTGGATCCTGAATGGGAAAAGTATTCGTGAAGCTAAAATGGAAATCACCAAATGTTTCCGTTTGATGACAGTGTTTGATTGTGATGAAATCGATCATTATTATCTAAGCGATAAAGGACAGCTCCTTGAATTTATTGAAAGTTTCTATAATTTTTGGAAACAGCATCAGCGTTTCTCCGTAACTTATATTGGTTCTGGACAAACTGCAAATGCCGTAAATTACATTACCAATGATTCTAATTTCAACCGTTTGATTCGAGATACCTATCGTCAAATTGAAGAAAAGGTTCAGGGAAGAAAAAACAAAATTTATCGTCAGCTTCAGTCTGGAACAAACGCTGCTGCTGCGGTGAGAATTCATCAGTCGCGTCTTCCAAAAAAATATGACTGTCTGAAAATGATACCAATGATCGACAGTATCATGTTGCGTACGCCGCTCATGCTGACAACAAGAAGCAATAAGCGAACCGGTATGTTTACGGAAACCAGTGAAAACCCTATTTTATCCTTCAAGGGTGATGAAAAAGAATGGTTCTGTATGCCTATTAAAATAGGACAATTGCTGTGCTTTGTTTATTTTCATCGTGATTTTATGTGCAGTGGAGTCTCATTAGCGAATCTGTTTGAAATTGCTACTGCTGATGAATGTGAAAAGAAACCAGATTGCATTGTTCTTTTTGGGAATCAAGATGGCAAGGAAGAAACAACCTTTTATCATGATGAGGAAAATGACATCTGGGTAGGATCAGTTTCTTATTCCAGAAAAATTGAATATTTCGGTTATATCAAAAAAATGAGCCTGACGCTTCATAATTTAGCTATGATGCAGCGTGGATGGCTGCCGATTCATGGTGCTTTTGTCAATGTGACCCTAAAGGATGGCAAGAAAAAAGGAATCATGCTGATGGGTGACAGCGGTGCAGGAAAAAGTGAATCTATTGAAGCTTTACGATCCTTAGGAAATGACGTTATCAGTAACATTGAAGTAGTCTTTGATGATATGGGAAGCATTCATATTGAAAATGGTATTCCATATGGACAGGGAACAGAGATTGGAGCTTTTATTCGTTTAGATGATTTGGATAAGGGAACACCTTATCGTGATATGGACCGTTCTGTTTTTCTGAATCCGGATTCTTCAAATGCCCGTGTCATTACACCGGCAGCCAGTTACGATGTAGTATCTACCAATCATAAGATCGATCTTTTTGCTTATGCAAATAATTATGATGAGCATGTTGGTTTAAGAAGAGTCGAAGATCCTGAGGAAATTAAAAAAATCTGTGTTCAGGGTCAGCGTATGGCTTTAGGAACGACACAGGAAGTCGGACTATCACAGACTTATTTCGCAAATCCTTTTGGACCGATGCAGAAACAGGAAGTTTGTCAGCCTTTGATTGATGAAGTCTTTGAGTGCCTCTATAGAAATCATATCTTTGTGGGTGAAATCTTTACACACTTAGGCTTTGCCAAGGAAGAGCGAAGTGGTATTCATGAAGCTGCTAAACAGCTGCTTGATTTTATTCAGGAATCGTAATTAAGATTTTTGTTAAAGGTGAAACGAGATCTTAGTGAGATTCAATAAGGTATTAATAGTGAAAAGATCAAGTGTTGTTAATGCATAGAACAATAAAACTGAAAATCAAGTCAAAAACGACAGTATCATTTCTGTCGTTTTTTTCAAATTTGGATTATTTTTAAATAATAATGTTCTTTTTTTGATCTTTATATTTCATGATCCATTTGTGGAGCATGAAATATAAAGATGATTAATATCCTTTTAGTTTCAAAAATGTGTTACAATAAAAAACGGTGAAACAATGAAAAAAATTAGAAAACAGACACTATCTTTGTTAGGTATGATATTCTTTGTATGTATGGTGATCATTTTGATCTGCTCGAGCATGCTCTCTCCTTATCCAACGTATACGTCAAAAGGCATTTCTTCTGATTCTTCTAAACCTATTGAAGAAGAAAAAAAACAAGTGGTTGTCATTGATGCGGGACATGGGGGATATGATGAGGGAAGCATGGGACTGGATGGAACGCTGGAAAAGAACATTACTCTTTCTATAGCAACCAAAGTGCAAAAGATTCTTGAACAAAATCAAATAGAAGTCGTAATGACTCGAACCAGTGATAATGTATCATGGACAAGTGACAATGCCCAGGATCTTCAGGCACGATTGGATTTGGCAGCGAATGTGAAAGCACAGGCTTTTGTATCGATCCACTGCAATTTTTCTGAAGTTGAATCCGAATGGGTCAGCGGCAGTGAAATCTATGTCAATTTTAAGCAGCCGGATTCAGTAAAACTGGCAGAAAGAATCAATGAACAACTTGCATCATTATCTTCTCAACTGAAGAATCGGGAAATGAAAACAGAAAGTTTACATGTGATCCAGTACAATACTATGCCTTCTATAATCGTAGAAACAGGCTTTTTGTCCAATGAACATGATTTGACTTTTTTAAAGAGTGAAAACGGTCAGCAGTTGCTTGCAGAGGCAATTGCTAAAGGAACATTGGAATACATAGCTAATTTAAAATAAAATAACGAGTGCTCGTTATTTTTTCTTATTAGTGAGTATCATGAGTTTATCATAAGCAATCATGAGATCAACTCTTATCTGATTGAAGACACCATATTTGATGAATTCAGGATATTTAGGATAGACTGTACGCAACTGATTCAGATAGGCACGTTTCAGTTGATAGTTCCGTTCATTTTTTTGCTGGGTCAAAGATCCTTGGCGTATTCGATAATGGTAGAGAATCTGATGACTGACATAAACAGAATGGGCATTCAGAAAGACTTTACAGAGTGTTTCCACATCCTCATAGATAATCCCTAATGGAAATGAAATTTTTTTCCACATTTCTTTTTTATAACATTTTCCCCAACTGTAATTCAGGATCATCATGTCTCTAACTAAAAAAGATAGAGCTTTTTTCTGATCCATGATCTGAGGACGTTTGAAGTGGATCGGAATGCTGAAATTTGAAAAATCCATGGAATGACCTACGATGGAGATATCGCAGTCATACTGTAATATGCCACGTACAAGTTCTTCTAAATATTCTTTTTCTAGGGTGTCATCACTGTCTACAAATGTAAGAAGTTCACCTTCCGCAAGATTCAGTCCCAGATTTCTGACTTTTGAAATTCCACCATTTTTCTGAGAAAACAATTTAAAACGAGAATCCTGTCCAACTGTATTTTCAAATATTTCCACACATCTGTCAGGAGAAGCATCATTTATGGCAATCACTTCAAAATGATCATAAGTCTGATTCTGAATAGAAATCAGACATTCCTCTAGATAATCTTCCACTTTGTAAATGGGAAGTATGATGCTGACAAGAGGTGTAGGACTGTTTATTTTATCTGTCATTTTATAACCTCCTTCAATATTATACACAACTTAAGAAAGTTTTGAAATAGAATTCAGATAATGATATAATAGAAAAGATTGGAGTGAGAATATGTTAAAAGGTAACATTACGATGGAAAATGGTGCAGTTATTCCTTTTGTTTTATATGATGAGGAAGCACCAATTACTGTTCAGAATTTTGTAAAACTGGTGAAGGAAGGATATTATGATGGAAAAACATTTCATCGCGTCATTCCTAATTTTGTAAGTCAGGGAGGTTGTCCTTACGGCAATGGTACGGGCGATCTGGGGTATACGATACCTTGTGAATGTGACAAGAATGTTCATAAACATGTGGAAGGAACTATGTCAATGGCACATCGTGGAAAAGATACCGGATGCTGTCAGTTCTTCATCTGTCATTCTCCACAGCCACATCTGGATGGTGTTCATACCGTATTTGGTCAGGTAACTGACAATATGGGAGCTGTTCGCCATATGGTGAATGGGGATGTAATGAAGAAAGTAGTCATCGAGGACTGATATGAAGGATTTTAGATATATTGGATATCCCCTCTTTGTAACATTGGTAGGAGCACTTTTGTATCAACTGGTATCCACATATGTAGGTGGCAGCCTTCAGAATACGCTATTGATCCTGATTCGTGTTTGTGCTTTATTTGTATTTGGCATGTCATTAAATAAAACAACTCGTCGTCATATGAGCGTATGGAAGATCGTTTTGTCGGTAGTGCTCACTGTATTTCTTCTTCTGTATGAACTGGAAGCCTTCTCTTTGCCTGTTTTAAGTACTGCCTTGAGTTTTTTTGGAGTAGGAGGATTCTTTATCTGCATGCTTTACATTTGGTGCGGATATCTGTTTGTTGACTGAGATGAAAAAAATTACGCAGATTGAATTAAAATGTCCTTATTGTGAGAAAAAGTTCACATACAATATTCTTTCTTTCAAGGCGAGAAAAGAATGTCCAAATTGTGAATATGATCTTTTGGTACGTTTTCGACCATTGTATTCATGTCTTTTGACACTACCAGGTTTTTTTCTGGCATTAGGATTGGATTCCTTCTTTCAGATTTTCCGATATGGCAAAGTAATAGAGCTCTCATTTCTGGTTATTATCTCTCTAGTTTTCTTAAGTCTTGCGAAAATGATCATTAACCGTTGGCTGCATGCTGAAAAGATGTATATTGTGGATATGGAAGATCCAACAATATTGGAGAGAAAAAAAAGAAACCGAAGATAGAGAAAATAGAATGTAATTGTTTCACTTTAAAATAGTAGAGTAGTTTAAAAAAGGTGTAAGCCAACTGATGGATTTACACCTTTTCGTTTAAAAAATCGGAAAATTTAAATGGTTTTAACTTGCTAAAGAAAAATTGTGTCAAGATCGTTGTCTTTTTACTTCGAAAGCTAAAATGGAAACAGCACTAGCTCCATTAAGTGCATTTTTGAAATCATTGGCATAGGCAATGTGAATGTTTTGATCAGAAAGATCCAGAATCTGTTTAGATAAGCCTCTTTTTTCACCACCAAGAGCCAGTATACAGCCTTTTGTAAAGTCGGCCTCAGTATAGACAATGGCATCTTTGCGCATTGCACAAAACAACTGGATCCCTTTTTTCTTTAATGAAAGAATGATGCCTGGGATGTCATTGCTTGGAATGATATCAATAAATTCACTGGCACCAGCACTGCTTTTGGTGACTGTGGTAACAGCATTGGAATAGTTTCTTTCAGGAACGATCAAGCCATCACATCCGGCAGCATATAGACTACGACAAATATAACCAAAATTGAAAGGATCTTCAATGCCTTCGACAATGGCATAAAAGGGATCCTTTTTATCTTTGACTGTCTGATAGTTTCTTTCTCCAACATAAGCCAAAAGACCGCCATGGGTTTTTCCGGTAGCTAATTGATCGATCTCTTCACGTTTTAATTTACGTACAGGTATGTTTTGTTCTTGTGCTAAATGAAGAATGTAAAAGGTGTCTTTATCTTTTTTCTTTTCATCCGCGATGATTTCAAATACTTTTCTTCGTTTTGCCTGCAATACGGCTTTTACTGAAATGTTTCCTTCGATAATATATTTTTCCATGCTTCTATTATAAAGGAAAAGAGATGGCTTTTCCATCTCTTTATTCAATGGTTTCAGATTTTACTGCATTTCGATACATCTGCTTGCGATCAAATGGAGTCAGACCTTTTTTACGCAAACGAATGGTATCCGGTGTGATTTCTACCAGTTCATCATCATTAATGAATTCAATGGCATTTTCCAGAGTTAAGACGCGTGGAGGTGTTAATTTCATTGCTTCATCAGCACCACTGGATCGAATTGCTGTCAGCTTTTTGTTCTTGATTGGATTGACTTCCAAGTCATTGTCTCTGGAACTCATGCCGACAATCATTCCTTCATAGACTTCTGTTTGTGGCGAGATAAACAGGGTTCCTCTTTCCTGAAGATTCCATAAAGCATAGGTCATGGCTTTTCCTGTTTCGGTAGAGATCATTGCACCATTGGCACGCTGTTGGATGTCTCCTTTGTAAGGTTCATAACCATCAATTCTGCGTACCAGGGTTCCTTCACCGCGTGTGTCATTGATGAATTCGCTGCGATAACCCAAAAGACCACGGGTAGGGGCCTTGTAAACAATGCGTGCATATCCGTTTTCTTCAGATAAATCAATCATCTGTCCTTTTCTCAGATTCAATTTATTGATAATCGTTCCCTGATATTCTACAGGAGCAATCGCTATGACTTCTTCGACAGGTTCCACGATGGTTCCGTTCGCATCACGTTTGAGAATGACTTCAGGTTTGCTGACAGCCACTTCATATCCTTCACGACGCATGTTTTCAAGAAGGATCGTAATATGAAGTTCACCACGTCCACTGACTTTGAAACAGTCACCACTGTCAGTTGGTTCCACTCGTAAACCAACATTGACTTCCAATTCTTTTTCAAGACGTTCTTTCAGATTTCTTGAAGTAACAAATTTACCGCTTCTTCCTGCAAATGGAGATTTATTGACGATAAAATTCATGGAAAGAGTTGGCTCTTCGATTTTGATCATTGGAAGTGGTAACGGATTGTCTTTTTCGCAAAGTGTTTCTCCAATAGAAATATCACTGATACCACTGATGACAACAATATCACCACTAGTTGCTTCCTTGACTGCTACTCGCTTTAATCCTTTATAAACAAAGATCTGAGAAATCTGTTTGTTTCGAACATGTCCATCACTGTCACAAACAACTACGTTCATGCCTTCACGAATAATTCCACTGTACAAACGTCCGATTCCTAAACGACCGATGTATTCATCGTAAGCCAGATTGGAGATCTGAAGTTGCAATGGTTCCTGATCTTTGTCTGGATAAGCTTCCACATGGGATAAGATCGTTTCGAAAAGAGGTTCAATACTGTCTCCTTCATCGTTAGGATTGCGGACAACAATTCCTTTCTTCGCAATACCATAAAGTATAGGGAAGTCCAACTGTTCATCCGTTGCGTTGAGGTCTAGGAAGAGATCGTAGACTTCATCGACCACTTCTTCGGCACGTTGATCCTTTTTGTCGATCTTATTGATCAACAGAATCGGACGCAGTCCCATTTCCAGCGCCTTAGAAAGCACAAAGCGTGTCTGAGGCATTGGTCCTTCAGCACTATCGACCAAAAGAATGACGGTATCGACAGTCTGAATGATACGTTCCACTTCACTTGAAAAATCTGCATGTCCCGGAGTATCTACAATGTTGATTTTGTAATCCTTGTAATTGATAGAACAGTTTTTGGAGTAAATCGTAATTCCTCGTTCACGTTCAAGATCATTGCTGTCCATGACACAGTCCACCACTTCCTCATTG
>CAMEUL010000062.1 GCA_945938205.1 uncultured Traorella sp.
CTGTCCGGCAAACACAGTGGCACTGGAATTTACGCCCCCTATGTAAGCAGCACGGCTTCCATAATAAGCGGCATCGAAATTATGAGCACGACGTGCCCCAAATTCCATAACACTTCTTCCCTGTGCGCTCAAAACTACACGATGTGCCTTGGTTGCAATCAGTGTCTGATGATTGATAGCTAGAAGCAAGGCTGTTTCAAGCAACTGTGCTTCGATCATTTTGGCTTTAACACGAATCAAGGGTTCATTTGGAAATACGACCGTACCTTCCCGAATAGCATAAACATCCCCTGTGAAAATAAAGTGTCGCAAATAATCAAGAAACTCCTCGCTGAATTTTCCGGTACTTCTCAAATAATCGATGTCTTCATCTTTAAAGTGTAGATTCTGAATATAGCCAATGACCTGTTCCAATCCACAGAAGATAGAGAATCCTCCACCATCCGGATTTTTTCTATAAAACAAATCAAATGTGACTTCTTTATTAGCACTTGGATCATTGAAATAGCACTGACTCATAGTCAATTCATAAAAGTCCATAACAAGCGTTAAGTTACGCTGATCTCGAAAATCAAATTTATAATCCAAATTTTCCATATTTTTCTCCCTCGTTCATTATATCACTTTCAAAACATAGATGACATCCCAAATTACGCTAGTCATCCTCCTGCATCTGATTGATAAACAATTGCATCAGAATTTTGAAAGATGCAATGATACTTTTTCTTTTTTCCGGATCTACGTTAGAGATAGCCTTCAGAAGTGTCGGTGTTTTCTTCAACAGATTGCTTGACAAATCATGAAAGGTTTCTGTATTTCCGGATTGCAGGACTTCAAAAATCAGTTCCACGCTTTCTTCTCTTAAAGAATCATCGGCTTGTTTCAGAAAATCCTTTAACACATCATCCAAAAGATCACTTCCTTTATCAAAAGAAGAACTCAGCACAAAATGATTTCCTTCTACATGCCAAGAATAAAGATCATGCTGGTAAATTCCTTTCGCTGAACTTTCTATGACACTCTGCTCGACATTGTCCAAATATAAAAATCGTCCAATCATGCTTTTTTGAGGAACATAAAGATGGACCCTTTCAAATAAAGGATGATTCTTCTTTTTGTCAAGCACAGCCTGGCTAAGTCCAGGACCATCAAAATTATCTATCGACAGAATCCGTTTCTGAATCTTCTGACCTACAAAAAGAGATGCATAGATAGCCAGATTCCCTCCTTTGGAATGGCCTCCAATACGTAATTTCCCCTTAATGTTTGAGACGGTTCTTAAATAATGGACACTTCTTCTTTGCGATTTCACACTGTCCTTGAAGCTCATGGTCATGTCTTCTTTCCATCCGACCAATGTGTTGTCTGTTCCGCGAAAAGCCACATAATTTGTTTTATCATCCAAATGAAACACGATTGCACTGAACTGCATTTCATCATTGACTTCATTCACAAAATGAGAAACATAAATCTGACTAAATCTTCTTCCTGTAGCCATTCTTTCAAACAGTTCAGGATCTTCTTTCATCAACATATGAACCTGGCTCAGATCCTGTGATATGAAACGTTCATACGCTTTTTTCAGCGTCAAAACTTCATCAGCATTTTTGAATACAAGTTCCCATCGTATGTAGGCAGCTCTTGAAAGAATCAGAGAATCAACGGCATTGAAAGGATCCTGCTGAAAAGAAAGATCGCCTCTCCATTTTAAATAGTCCAGAATATTCGTCATCTTGATCACCTTTTCTAATACTAAAACGATTTGACCAAAAATTCAATAAAAATAGATTTTATCATTTCATTTTTTATAAATAGGGATTGATTTAAGTGCAGAATTGTTTTATAATATACAAGCACATGCCCGAGTGGTGAAATTGGTAGACGCAACGGACTCAAAATCCGTCGGTAGCGATACCGTGCCGGTTCGAGTCCGGCCTCGGGCACCATATAAAAAAAACGCTTGTTTAAGCCTTTATTTAAAAAAGGTCCAAAACAAGCTTTTTATTATTTTCAGTCTTTTTGTGGGCACGTCATGTTATATAATGCGTTTAAGTAATTTTGTGATAACCAATAATAATTCAATCACCATTTATTTTAGGCGATGTTGATAGTTTTTTATGTCAAAGAAAAATCAGGATCGCAATGATCCTGATATGATTTTTATTTACATCCATGAAATATCATTTTTCAATACATCTGTTTTCTTCTGTATTCTTATCATGAGATAAATGATGGATATGCTGGAAACAAGAATCAACAGCATAAAAAGAAAACTTCCAAGCAATGAATTCTCAGGGAAAAAGAATGAGAGTCCCAAATTTTTAAAAAACATCTGATAAAGTGCGAAATTCAAACTCTGTGAAATAATCCAGGAACTGATAACCAGTATCAACAGATAGAATGTGATTTCCATAAGGATCACTTCCATCATTTCTTTAATCCTTAAGCCCATTATATGAAAAAGAAGGAATTCTCTACGACGGTATTCAAAATTCGTAGAAATAATACAGCAGAAAGCAAGAATGCTCATGATGGTCAGCATAATGATATAACCATAGGAAAACAAACGAAACAATGTGATGATCGAATTGCCATTCTTCATCAATTTTTGTACATTCAGTATCTGATACGCATCAAAGTTTTCTTCTTTCAATGAATTTAATTCGCGTACCATCGCATTGGCATCACTGCATTGGAAATACAAATGATATTCATGACTTTGTTTACCCGTTTTCTGAAAGCAATCTGAAAGCATCTCATCAGAAACAAGGATCTGAGCTTTTTTCTGATAATCAGTACCACTTATCAAATAATCGCTTCCGTATAAATGAAGAGTTGGAATCACGACATGTCCATCATAAGATAGTGAATTCAGTTGAGATCCTTCCAAAATAGGATAGAACCGGCGATGCCCTGAATCATACATCTGATTAATTAAAATGCCTAACGGATTATCTAGGTCCTTCAGATCATCCAAAGTAATATTTCCGATGACACCAAGATATTCCTTCAGTATTTCATCCTCATACCCGATGATTTCCAATTCAAAAGGTGAGTTTTTTTGAAGAAAATCTCGATAATTTTTATTCAAACTGGTTTTGTCCTCTGTTACCAACATTAGTTTTTCCGTAATAACGACACGCTGGGCATTTTCGCTTTCTTTTATCTGTTCAAAAAATATAGAAGGTTTTGTATCACTTTTGAAACTCAGTTTCACATCATAATTATGATGGTCAAGTTCAAGAAATCCTCCATCACGTACATAACCCATGAGTGAATTCAAAAGAAGCAACAATGACATGACTACGATACATCCTACGATAAGATGGACATAGCTTCGTATATTCTGACGTATATTTTTTACGAACAGACGAAGTTGAAAAGGCATTTTTTTTGAAAGGCATAAATAAGGTTGATGTGTTACTACTTCATCACTGGTGGATAAAGTGGTTGATACATTTTCCGATACGATGCGATGCGTACTTTTGTTGATGAACACCAAAGAAAGACAGGCCGTATAAAGAACGGTGAGCCATCCTACAGTGAAAAGAGCTCTTTTTTCAATGACAAATGAATTTTCTGATATGCTCAACAAGAGATGATTGCTAACATTGCTCAACAACAAAAAACCCATATATCCCATAAAAAGTCCTAATACTAGTCCTGAAATCATCAAGAGAAAACCTTCATAAAGAATCATGGTTCGGCATTGAAGTTGGGTAACGCCAACACTTTTTAAAACAGCAAGGTGTTTTTCACGATTTAAATAGGCATTCTTGTAACTGTTTCGTATCAGAAGCATATTGATGGCAAGAAAGATGACAAGAATAAAAATCAAAGTAGCTGCAACACCCAAATCTGAATATAGATATTCTGACACCAAAGTCACGCCATTTAAATGATATGAATCAAACTTTCCTTGAAAAGAAGAAGCTAAGATCTCTGTAATTCTTTGACTATTGATTCGCTCATCAAATCGTACAAAAGCATGAATGCTTCCCATATGCTTTGGAAGAGCCATGAATACAAAAGACTGTTCATCATTTTCAAAGAAGGATGTGGAAAGAATACCACTGACATAAAACTCATGTCCCTCAATTTCAATGGTTTCATTTATTCTGACTGGAAGATGAGCTTCACTTAAAAAGGTTTCTGTCAGCACAACTTCATTTTCTTTTGTTGGATAGTTCCCTTCCATCAATACAAAGCCTAGATCTTCAAAGACATCCTGTTCCATTCCAAACAGATAGATCTTGCATGAATCCAAGTTCATGATTTCAATCTCTTCCACATAATCAATTTGACTGATCTGTGTATGCAATTCCAGCGCCTGTGTGAAGTCCTCCTGTACACGATCAAAACGTACATGATAGTTTCCATAAGCATTTATCAAAGAATCTTCTATACCCCAATACGTATTTACACAAAGACTAGTCATTATGAAAAACAGTGCACTGGCAACTGCAATCGAAAGAATTGACAAAAATGTCGTTATTTTATTCATTTTTAAATATTTATGAATATAGCGAACCAGAATATTCATTGGAATTCCTCATATCTTGTAAGACAGCCATCTTTCATGCGATAGACTTCATCGGCTTGCATAGCAATATCCATGTCATGTGTAATCAGAAGAATCGTTGTATCATATTTTTTGTTGATCAGTTTTAAAAGATCACAAATTTCTCTGGAGTGCAATGAATCCAAATTTCCTGTAGGTTCATCACACAACAAAATTGTCGGACGATGAATCAGTGCCCGAGCAAGAGCAACACGCTGCTGCTGGCCTCCTGATAATTCATTTGGGTAACTTTTCAGTTCATCTTCAATATGAAGAAGAGAAATAATCTGGTTAAAATAAATCTGATCCACTTCGACATGATCCAATAAAACGGGCAAAAGAATGTTTTCTTCGACATTCAAGGTAGGAATCAGATTATAAAACTGATAAACCATTCCGATCTGTCTTCTTCTGAAAATCGTCAGCTGATCTTCAGTAAAAGAGAAAAGCTGTGTACCATCTAAAATAATTTCACCCTGTGAAGGAATTTCAAGTCCTGCCAACATATGAAGAAGCGTGCTTTTACCACTGCCACTCTTCCCTGTAATTGCCACAAAACTTCCTTTTTTCACATTAAAAGAAACATCATGGACAGCGTAGATCTGATTGTTGGATTTTTTATAGATTTTTGATAAATGTTGAATCTGAAGATATTCCATAATCACTCCTATTTATAAAAACGAATGGAAAAGGTTGTTCCCTTGTTCGGTTTGCTTTTCACATGCAGGGTTGCATTCTGACTCGTTAAAATGGAATATGACATAGCAAGTCCAATTCCTACACTATCAGAAACTGATTTTCCGGCACGATAAAATCTTTCAAAAATAAATGGCAGATCTTTAGCTTCTATTCCCTCTCCATTATCTGAAAAAACAAACTCTGTATACATAACACTTTCAAATACTTCTGCCTTGAGCGTGCCACCTTTAGGTGTATGTTCACTGCAGTTTTTGAGAATATTCAAAAAAGCTTCACTGGTCCAATTGATATCTACACTCACCATTGGATTGTCACCGCTCATTACAAACTGCTGATTTTTTTCTTTCATCAGCATGTTGACAGGTTCTACTGCTTTAAGAATGAGATCATCCGCATAAATCTTTTCTTTTTTAAATTCAACCGTTTTCGCATCCAGTTTCGCCATTTTCAGCAAAGATGAAACCAGCCATTCAATTCGTTTAAGCTGAGAACGGATGACATCCAGAAACTTTTTCTGTTCTTCCTTGGACAGGTTCTCATTTTCCAAAAGATCCGACATGATCAGCATGCTTGTCAGAGGAGTTTTCAACTGATGAGAAATATCTGCGAGATTATTCGCCAAATTCATTTTATCTTGCATCAATTCTTCATTCTGTTCTTTCAACATCACGGTTATTTTATATATTTCATTTTTAAGGATCGAAAGATTACCTTCATCATTGTCAATAATGTCCAATGAATAATCCTTATTCAGCAAGCGATGGATATATTTTGAGATATTGGAGATCGAACCGTTCAGATTCATGACATAAAGATAGAAAATCACAAAAACAGTCAAAGAAAACAGTAGAATGATGATTACAAACAGAAGCATAATTTTTTTCTGAATTTCATCATACTGCATATTTTTTTGAAGAAGCCCATATTTTTCAAGAATCTCCTGGCCCTTTTCTCCATAGGAAGGATTTGGCTCTTCCAAAATCGCAATGACTTCATTTTCACCGATTTTGTATTCTTCACTGATATATCCGATCATCGATGCATATCGTTTATTGGTTTGTGCTTCAATATCCTTCCGTACCCATTCGGATACAACAAAAACACTCAGAATTTCGAGTGTCATTGCTATAATAATGCCCACCAGGGCTTTTCGGATTTTTCGATCCGCAACGTTATTCATCTTTGCATCCTCGATAGCCAATACCACGAATAGTTTCAATGAGACGAGGATCACTTGGATCATCTTCAATCTTTTCTCTTAATCGCTTAATATAAACTGTTAGCGTATTATCGTTGATGAAGTCACCGCCAATATCCCATAAGCTGTCCAAGAGTTCGTCACGTTTTAGAATTTCTCCTTTTTTTGTGGCAATTGTCAGTAGCAAACGATACTCCATTGTACTCAAAAAGATTTCCTGATTCTTTTTATAAACTTTTCCTTTCAGGGAATAAATCTTTAGATCACCCAAAGTAATAATTTTTTCTTGATCAGGATGATGGTTCCTGCGTCTCATGACTGCATGAACACGGGAAATAAATTCCTTTAAACCAAAAGGCTTGGTTATGTAATCATCCCCGCCCATATCCAGACCAAATACAATATCATTTTCATTATCACGTGCCGTTAGAAAGATAATAGCCGGGTTCCCTTTGGATTTCGCAAATTCACAGACTTCAAATCCATTTCCATCAGGAAGACCCAAATCAATGATCAAACAGTCATAGCTATTTCGGCTCAAATAATCCTTTGCTGTTTTCACATCATTTGCTACAAAGATTTCAAATCCTTCAGCACGCAGGCAATGTTCACAGCCCAATGCAATGTTTTCATCATCTTCAACAATCAGTATTTTACTCATAACGCTACCTCTTGTCTTTATTATAACATGCTTCTCTTCTTAAAAACTTACATTTCTTTCACTTTTCAAATCGTAAGCGATATGAACATTTTTGACATAGTTCAAGTGTCATTTTATGATGAGAAAAATCATCAAGAAGTTTTATATTTTTATTTAGAATATCCGCAAAAGAAGATTTAAAAATATTTCCTAAAACAGCTTCTCCTTTTGAATCCAAACAGCATGGAACAACGCTTCCATCCACTAAAATAGCACACATATGTCGATACCCCTGACAGGTTCCTTTTTCTCCTACATATTCATTTGAAAGAGAAGGCCATTCAAAAGATTTATCAAAGCTGATAAAACAATGGTCCTTCAGTTTCACTGAATGTTTCATTTCATCGAACGTACAATCATAATGATCCTGAATTTTAGAAAGTGTTATGTTCATATTTGGATCCTGATTAAGATCCATGGTCCACATTCTGTAAGAAACATAAACATTGTTTTTAGATAAAGCATCTCCGCACTTTAATACATTTTCAAGATAATTCTCAATTTGAGGAAAGGAGTGAAGTGAAATGTTGATCTGGCGTAAAGCAGATGCTTTCAATAAAACAGGAAGACTTTTATTTAGTAAAGTACCATTCGTTGTCAGATTTACATGAAAACCATATTCCTTTGCCAGTTGAAGAAAAGCTTCAAGATCAGGATGCATGAGAGGTTCACCCAAGACATGTAAATATATATAGTGAGTGTAGGGTCTTATTTCCTGAAGAATATGACGAAATTCATCTACATTCATACAGGAAAGCTTTCTTGAATTCTGAATGCAGAAAGGACAAGATAGATTACATGTATTTGTGATTTCAATATAAATTTTTTTGAATCGCATAAAGTCCTCCTGTAAATAAAAAAGGCTCACTGAGTGAGCCTGATTACCTGGCAGCGAGTTATCTTCAC
>CAMEUL010000063.1 GCA_945938205.1 uncultured Traorella sp.
TCAGTTAAAAAAAGAAGAATGCATTCTTTTGGGAGACAATCTGGAAACCGATATCGCATTAGGGGTAAATGAACATGTTGCCACCATCTTAGTAACCAGCGGAGTGCATCATGAGGACGATGTGCAGCGACTGAAGATTTATCCGGACCGCATTGTCGCATCTTTATATGAATTGATTGAAAAATAAGTACATAAAATGAAACAGGTGAGACATGAAATCCGGCCTGTTTCTTTTTCTTTATTCAATCTTAAAAGCTTTTCTCCCGCTCCCATCCTTGGAAGCGGTCTTATTGCCGATTTGTCTGGCATATCCTCAATATGCTTTTCTTTATGCTTTATTGAGCGGTTTAGGGACATGTGTTGGTGGACATATCGGATATGAGTTGGCCTATCATTATGGAAGAAAAATCGTTTTGAAATGGGTGCGTGAAGAAACTCTGGAGGAAGGAATTGAAATTTTTCAAAAGTATGGTGTGTTTTCAGTGATCTTAGGTTCACTGTCACCCTTTCCTGATTTTATTCTAGCGTATGTAGCCGGCATCATGAAGATGAATCGCTGGGTATTTATGCTTTTGGATGGCGGATGCCGCTTTTTGCGTTCTCTTCTTTTGATTGCCTTTTCTTCGAAACTGAATGCTTATTTTCCTATTGACCGATATGTGATGATTTTATCGGTACTCATGCTGGTTTCTTTTTTTGTCAAGAACGCGCTGAAGAAAAAAAGGTAACACTTCATCTTGTTCTTCCATTTCCGGATGCCACTGGACACCATAAAACGGATGGGATGCAAAGGCTTCAATGATCTCATCTTCACTTGTTGCGCAAATATGAAAGAAGGATGGAGGGTTTTCAATACACTGATGATGATCACTGTAAACATGCTGGATCTTTAAATTCCAAGGACTCCTTTTTAACGTATGCCAGCATGCTTGATGATTGACAATGTGCTGATGAAGAATTCCTCCGCATGCCACTTGAATTACCTGCATGCCTCGGCAGATGCCAAGCAGGGGAATCTGATGTTTTTTCGCATACAAAACGACCTCCAATTCCAATTCTTCGATTTTCTCATCTTCAAGTATTGTATGAGGATCACATGCTGTATGATAGCGGGCAGGATCGACATCTTTTCCTCCGGCAAGGATAAAACCGTCACAGCAGGCACAATCATCAACAGATGTCAGCATTAAAACACTTACTTTGTGGCGGGATAAAGATTGCATCAGTTTTGAACTGAATTGATAACGGTTTTTTTCAAGATTCCATTTAGGAACCATTCCAAGGATGAGCATATTCTAGTCTATGTTTTTTTTTTGAATGTGCATGCATGCTCAAGAAAAAAAGACAGTCATTTCATTTTATAATCACAAAAAAATCAATATAATAATAGTACAGAATGAGGTGTTTTATGAAAATTTGCAAACGAGACAAACGCGTTCAGGAATTTGATGAAAAGAAGATCCAGAATGCTGTGAAAAAAGCTTTTGACAGTACAAAAAGTACGATTCAAGAAAATCATTTAAGACTTTTATGTGATGCGATCATTGAATCTGTTTCATTGGATGAAAAGAATGGGAAAATCAGTGCTGTTGAAGAGATACAGGATCGTGTGGAAGAACAGCTGATGAAGTTTGGCTACTATAAAGAAGCCAGAAACTATATCCTCTATCGTGAAAAAAGAAAAGAAAAAAGAGAAATTCTCCAACAATTTCAATCATTGATCCAGGATGATTCGATCCTTGATCTTTTGCGCAAGATCGACCATGAATTCAGTGATTATTCATTGTCTTCTTTATTTATGAAATATCAGTCCTATCATCATGACAGGATGAATGTTTTAGAAAAACTAGATGTATTGATGCGCTGTAGTGTGGAACTGATCACTGTAGAAACACCCAAATGGGAATTGATCGCTGCCCGTTTTTTGACCATGAAAATCAATCTTCTGGTGGATGAACAATGCCATATTCATCAGATCACTACCTTCTATGATAAGATCCGTTATCTAGATGAAGAAGGCTATTATGGTCATTACATATTAGAAAACTATACAAAAAAAGAAGTAGATGAATTGGAAGCCTGTCTGAAGGAAGAAAACAATGATCTGTTTACTTATAGTGGACTTGATCTACTTTATAAGAGATATCTGATCCGTTCTCATTCGCATGAACTATTGGAAAAGACACAGGAAATGTTCATGGGTATTGCGATGCATTTAGCTCTTCCTGAAAAGGAAAACAAGGTGTTCTGGGCCAAACAGATCTATGAAATTTTAAGCAGTCTGAAAGTGACCATGGCTACACCAACCATGGCTAATGCACGTAAACCATATCATCAGCTCTCATCCTGTTTCATTGACACTGTGGATGATTCATTGGATGGCATTTACAAGAGCCTCGATAACTTTGCGAAAGTCAGCAAGCATGGAGGAGGCATGGGACTCTATTTTGGGAAAGTTCGTGCCAATGGAAGTGATATCCGCGGATTCAAAGGAGCTGCCGGAGGTGTGATTCGCTGGATCAAACTGGTGAATGATACGGCGACTGCTGTGGATCAGCTGGGTGTACGAGCAGGGGCCGTAGCTGTTTACTTGGATGTATGGCACAAGGATCTTCCTGAATTTCTGGCATTAAGAACCAACAATGGCGATGACCGTCAGAAAGCTCACGATGTTTTTCCGGCTGTCTGCTATCCGAATCTGTTCTGGAAAAGGGTCGAGGAAGATCTTAATCAAGTGTGGTATCTGATGGATCCTCATGAAATTTTGACCATTAAAGGATATGCGTTAGAAGATTATTTTGGAGAGGAATGGGAAAAGCGCTATCTCAACTGTGTAAATGATGCCCGTATTTCAAAACGTGAAATTGTTTTGAAGGATCTGATCCGTCTGATCATTAAGTCAGCCGTAGAAACAGGCACGCCTTTTACCTTCAACCGTGATATCGTCAATGCAGCCAATCCAAATTCTCATAAGGGAATGATCTACTGCAGCAATCTCTGTACCGAAATCGCACAGAACATGAGTCCTTTGTCTCATACCACACAGAAAGTGATTGAAGTAGATGGTGAACAGATCATTGTGGATGAATACAAGCCGGGCGATTTTGTTGTCTGTAACTTGGCTTCCTTGACCTTAGGAAATTTAAATGTGCAGGATGATGAAGAACTGGAACATGTTATCCAAGTTGTCGTTCGTGCGCTTGACAATGTCATTGATCTGAATTATTATCCGATCCCGTTTGCGAAAATTACCAATCATCATTACCGTTCCATTGGTCTAGGAACGAGTGGTTATCATCATATGCTGGCCAAGAATGGCATCGCATTTGAAAGTGATGAACATTTGCGCTTTGTGGATGATCTTTACGATCGCATCAATTATTTCACGATCAAAGCCAGCATGAATCTGGCCAAGGAAAAAGGGAAATATGACTATTTTGAAGGCAGTGAATGGGAAAGCGGTGCTTATTTTGAAAAACGTCATTATGATTCCGAAAAATGGCAGCAGCTCAGAAAAGAAGTACATGACAATGGCTTACGAAATGCCTATCTGTTAGCTGTGGCACCTACCTCTTCCACATCGATTATTTCAGGAACCACAGCCGCTGTGGATCCAATCATGAATAAATTCTTTCTGGAAGAAAAGAAAGGAAGCATCATTACCCGCATAGCACCGGATCTGACTCCTCAAACCTTCTGGTTGTACAAACAAGCTCATCATATCGATCAGAATTGGCTGATCAAAGCGGCCGGTATCCGACAGCGTCATATCGATCAGGCACAATCGGTAAATCTTTATATCACCAATGAATATTCATTGCGTCAGGTACTGAATCTTTATCTTTTGGCTTATCATGAAAATGTGAAAACACTCTATTATGTCCGCTCCAAATCGTTGGAAGTGGAAGAATGTGAATCATGTGCATCCTAGGAGGAAATTATGGAACTGAAGAAAAAAGCACTTTTTAATGAAAATGGAGATATTGAAGTCATCAAGAGAAGAATGATCAATGGCAATACAACCAATCTCAATGACTTCAACAACATGAAATATGCATGGGTTTCTGACTGGTACCGTCAGGCTATGAACAATTTCTGGATTCCTGAAGAAATCAATATGAATCAGGATATCAAGGATTACCGTATCTTAAGCAAGCCGGAAAGAACCGCTTATGACAAGATCTTATCGTTTCTGATCTTTTTGGATTCTCTGCAGACAGCCAATCTTCCAAATGTCGGTGAATATGTGACAGCCAATGAAGTCAATCTCTGTCTGACCATTCAAGCTTTTCAGGAAGCTGTCCATTCTCAAAGCTATGGATATATGCTGGATACCATCTGTTCTCCGGAAGAAAGAACCGATATTCTCTATCAGTGGAAAAATGATGAAATGCTGCTGAATCGAAACAAATTCATTGGCGATCTCTACAATAATTTCCAGGAAGACAAAACAGCTTTCAATCTTGTCAAGATGATGATGGCCAACTATATACTGGAAGGTATCTATTTCTATTCTGGATTCATGTTCTTCTATAATCTGGGAAGAAACGGAAAAATGCCGGGATCTGTTCAGGAAATCCGCTACATCAACCGTGATGAAAATACGCATTTATGGCTTTTCAGAAGTATTCTTTTGGAACTGCAGAAGGAAGAACCGGAACTGTTTGATGAGGAAAAGAAACAGGTATACCGTGACATGATCAAACAGGGTGTAGCCGAAGAAATCAAATGGGGAGAATATGTCATCGGAAATGACATTGAAGGATTGACACCTCAAATGATCCATGATTACGTGAAGTATTTAGGAAACTTGAGAAGTCAAGGAATCGGATTAGGTGTGCTTTATGAAGGCTATGAAGAAGAACCAAAATCTATGGAATGGGTTTCTCAGTATGCCAATGCGAACATGATCAAAACAGATTTCTTTGAAGCACGTTCCAGTGCCTATGCGAAATCTACCGCACTTGTGGATGATCTATAAGATAAAAAGCTGGGTGACCAGCTTTTTATTAGAGATGTCATTTTTGTGAAAACCTAAATTCTATGCAGGTACCTTGGTGTTTTGAGTTGTTGTTTCCAGACTCTGCATCCAGTTCTTTCTGTGAAATACCACAAGGGATAAGCCAAAACGTACACATTCTTCAAGAGAAAGAAGGAAGTAGACATAAGGAATCGACAGATTCCAAACAAAGGCACTTAAAAGTCCTAATGGAACACCAATTGCCCAAGTGCCTATGATATTGACGATCATGACATATTTGGTTTTTCCGCCACTTCGAATAATACCGACACTGAGGATCATATTCAAAACCTTGAAAGGTGCAACCAATGCAAAAGCCCATAGAATCTGGATCGTCAACGCTCTTACAGTTTCTTCAACCTGATAGATCTGTACATAGAAAGAAGCTGTCAAAGCGACCACGATAGATAAGATCACTGAACCGACAAAACCATAGAAAATTAGTTTCTTGCTTGCGGAATAGGCTTCATCATAATCCTTGTTTCCAAGCAGTTTTCCAACGATAATGCCGGCAGCCTGTGAAAGACCACATAGGGCTCCAATCAGCATGATCACGATTGGATTCATTAGAGTCATGGCAGCACCGGATGAGGTAGACATGTGACCATAAATGGACGCATAGACATTCTCTCCAAAACACCATAAGAAATCACATAAAAGAATTGGAAGCAAAATGGCACCATATTGTTTCCAGTTAAACTTGTCTGCTTTTTGCTTATTTGTTTTAAGAAAAAGAAAGTCTTTTCGGGGAATCATCAAAAGCATGATCAGCCAATTGACGACTTGCGCAATCACAGTTGCCAGTGCAGCTCCCTGAACTCCCATTGGAGAAAAACCGGCTTTCCCAAAAATAAGAACATAATTTAATCCGGTGTTCAAAGCTGCGGATACCATGCTTGCATACAGCGGCAGTTTTGGTTTCTCCATACAGCGAAGCAAAGTGGAAATTAGAGTAGCACCTGCTGTAGGAATAAAGGTAAAGGTAATAATGCTTAAATAACTGCTGGCTTCTTGAAGTGCAGCTGGATCTTGTGTATAGAAACTCATGAGAGGTGTTGGAAACAATAGACAAACCACAAAGAAAAAAGCCGAGACCACAAAGGCAATCAAAAGATTCAGATAAAAGCTTCGTTTCACATCTTGCGAGTTTTTCTGGCCAAGATATTGAGAAATCATAATGCCGGCAACCGATGCGACAGCAGCCACAATGACGGTATAGGCGGTCACAAATTTTCCGGCATATCCAACCCCGGCAACCCTAACGCTTCCTAACTGTCCGATCATGATCTGATCGATCATACTGAAGGAAGCCTGCAACATCGATTGCAGGGTGACCGGTATGGCCAAGGCACATACCGAGATGAAAAATGATGATTTTTGCTTCATAAATTCTACCTCGCTCTAAAAAATCAGGACAAGATCCTGATTATTTTAATAGGTTACATAATTCTTCAAGATTCTGTTTCTCTGATTCGTTGAATTTGATTTCAATCGCATCCGATTCACTGTAGCGTGGAATGATATGGAAATGAAGATGCATCACACTTTGTCCTGCCACACTGTTGCAGTTGGTCAGAATATTGACACCTTTTGCTTCACATCTTTCCACGATTCTTTGAGCCAGCATCTGTGTGACCTGAATAAGATGAGCCAAGGTTTCAGGATCGCATTCCAGAACATTTTCCACATGTTTTTTAGGGACCACTAACGTATGTCCTTTGGTAACCTGAGACAGATCCAGAAAAGCTGCCACGGTATCATCTTCATAAATCAGAGAAGAATTCATTTCGTGATTGGCAATACTACAGAAAATACAAGACATAACAACACTCCTTTTTGTATTATCATAAATCAGTTTCTAGAAAGATTCAAGAGACTTAAAATATTCATCGCAATAAGCATTCCATTTTATTTCATAAGCATCATGATCCAGCAATTCAAGATCATAAGGAGAAAAAATATTTCTTCGGATCGCTTCTTTCACAAAATCACGAATTGAAGGATCACTCTCAGACATAACAGCAAAAACATGAGTAAATCCTAAAATCGTAGCGTAATACAGTCTTGTATGTCCATCCAATGCGATGAATCTTTGACCATCGGCAAGGACTTGAATAATGATATCTTCAGGTTTGAATATGAAAGTGCTGATGGCTTTTACCTTTTCTTGATCTACAAAGAACTGGGATGGCTGAATATCTTTCAGTGATATCTGAATTCTTTTTAAAGGCTTATATTCTTTGATAACTCTTTTTTGTTCATCATAGAATTTCCAAATATGAGGTGTATAGAAACGAAATTCCTCGATCAGTTCATCAAAATATAAAGAAGATCTACTGTGAATAACGGCTTCAAAGTCAGAGATGATTTCTACTTCATAGGGAATTTGGTCAATAAGAAAACATCCATGCTGGTTCAGCACTTTTGTTGAGAATCTTGCATCCTGATAGTGATTGATACGTTCAATTTCCATAATTTTTTCTTTATTGCCGAATACGGTAATGCCCTACGATGTCGTTTCTGCTTTTCAGGATATCCTCTTCATAAAACAGCTGATAGGGGCTTGCATGGTGCAATACAAAAGGAACACCATGGCGGTTTCGGTTATCTGAGATGATACCGATATGGTTTGAAAAGATCACAATATCTCCACCTTGCCACTTATCGATTTCAGAAATATCGGTTGTCAGGGACTGTGCATGTGCATCAAAATATACCTTCAGGTTTTTTACTCTTCTGAAATCGATGTTTTTGTCAACAACATCGATATCATATCGATCTTTATTTTCTAGAATATCTTGATTGACCAGTTCCATCAGATCATATCCGGCTCCACGCATTCCAAAAGCAACAACATCCGTGCAGACTCCTTGTCCATCATCCGGATAACCAGTAGCATAATAGACACTTTTATATTTTGGTTTGGTATCCAGATAGGCTTTTACACTATACAACAGATCACTTTGATCATCCAAACCGTCTCCATCTTGATCCTTATCACTCGTATAGACTTCGATATTAACAGAATCTGA
>CAMEUL010000064.1 GCA_945938205.1 uncultured Traorella sp.
CTTTATTCACATTTTCAAAGAACAATCAATTTCTGCTATCTATTTCAAGTGTTTTGTATTTTCAAACTTTTTCATAAAAACTACTTGATTTTTATATAGTTAGCTCCTAAATATTTGATTTCGTCCATGGATAAAGGACGATATTCTCCTTCTTTTAAATTTTCATCTAATATTAATGTTCCCATCTGAACTCGTTTCAGATAGATTACCTCATTTTTCGCATGATGTACCATACGCTTTACCTGATGAAATTTACCTTCCTGTATCGTCAGATAAAGTTCATTTTCGCCAAAAACCTCCACTTTACCCGGCTGAAAGGATTCTTCTTTAAGGTCAATTCTGTTTTCAAGTGTTTGAATCATTTCAGGAGTAATTTTATCCTGACATCGCACATAATACTTCTTATCACAATGATGTTTGGGAGAAGTCAGATCATGAGCGAGTTTCCCATCATTTGTAAGAATCAAGAGACCTTCAGTATCCTTATCCAATCGTCCAATCGGAAACAGATCCTTTCGGATATCTTCATGAATCAAGTCTAAAACAGTATCCTGCTGATCATCTTTGGTGGCGGTAATGACACCTGAAGGTTTATTCATCATATAATAAACATATTTCTGATACTTGATCTGTACACCTTCTACTTCTACGATATCTTCATTTTCATCGATCTTTGTATCATCTTTGGTGCATAACTGTCCATTGACCAACACTTTTTTCTTTCGTATGAGTTCTTTCACTATTTTTCTTGAACCCACATTTGCATTAGTTAGAAAACGATCCAGTCTCATCGCTTGAACCTTCTTTTGATAGTATTCATATCAATCTTAAAAATAAGTTGTGGAAGTTGGAAGACTCCTGTTATCATAAGATAAGCCAACAGCACAACAATACCTTCCAAGATGACAATCGGAAGCATTTCAATGCGTCCAAAACGTGTCAGATCACCAAGTAATGCATAAAGTACCCAATATATAAGGGTCATACCCAATACTCCAAGACACATCACAAAAAGCTTTTTCAATGTAGATTTCCAGCGAATGTGAAAGATCGTATTCAAATAATAAATATCGATCAGCATAATTGTTAAATAGGAACAGAGATTTGAAAAAGTAGCGCCATTCATGCCAAACAGCCAGACACAAGGATATAATGACACAAACTTCATTATAGCTCCAGCCAGTAAAGCAAACAGTGGCTTTTTCCCAAGTCGACAAGCAATCAATAGTGAAGTGAAAAGCGGCGCAATCGTTCCCATAATGGAATCGATCACACGAAATTTCATCAGATAGTCTTCATAATCAAGTTGTTGGAATACAATGACAGCTTGATTTACGGTATCCGTTAATTCAATTGTTGGATTTCCAAATAATAGAAACATGACTTCTTTTGAAAAGAAAAATAGACAGAAAGACATCGGTAAAAGGATATACAAAACACTTTCAAGCGTATCCTTGATGTGCCGATTGACCATCTTAAAATCTCTTCGTTCCAGTGAAGTGGTTATGTATGGAATAATACTTGCGGAAAATCCAACACAAAGAATCTGTGGAATAGCTATGATTTTTTTGGTATGCATACCGAGCACTGTTCCATAAATGTAATTACTTAAAGCACCATTAACACCTGTTGATTCAAGTGCTTTTGTAAAGAAAAGAAGATTGACCATATCCTGTGAATACGCAATCACGGCCGACAAAAGATATGGAATGGCAATCACGATCATTTCTTTCAATAAAACCATTTTGTCATTATTGGAAATTCTTTCTTGTGTGGCAACAAGCTGTTTCATTTCCTTCATGGCTTTTCTATCAACGCTTTTAATGTGTAGAAGAGCACATATTGCCGCAACACTAGTTGAAAATACTGCAAAATAAACGGCCCAGATCTGATCCATATGGAACAGATAAACTGCTATAGCACCTGCACCCAACAGGAAAAAAACACGCACCAGCTGTTCAAGTACTTGGCTGTAAGCATATAATTTCATTTCCTTCAAGCCTTGATAGAAACCTCGATAGGCACTCAAAACAGGTACAAAAAACAAAGCAAAAGAAATAATGACCATTACATTTTGAGTAATGGTAATTTCTTCAGGACTGCTTCCCTCCGCCAGGATCATGCCAGCCAAAGGTCCACTTGTCAAAATCACAAAACACATGCTGATAAATCCTAAAGCTATCATTAAGCCTAATGAAAGTTTCTTGATTAGGAGTGTTGTTCGATAATCCTTTACATCATAATATTTAGCTACAAGGGTGGCAATCGCATAAGGAATACCTGCTACTGAAACATTCAGAACATAAGCATAAATATTGTAGGCATATCCATAATATGCAACATTGGTATCACCGGCAATCATATTAAATGGAATAACATAAACAAGCCCTAATATCTTTGAAAACAATACTCCGGCACTTGAAACCAAACCACCATATATAATTGACTTCTTAGTATTCTCACTCATCTTTATTTACTTCCTCTGAAGATTGAAAATCCTTGATATTCGCATTAATGATGAAATAAGCATAGTTATCCACCTGGTTTTTATCTTTGTAAACAACTAAACAGTTTAAGATGAACTCACTTTTATTGGTAAATCCCTGTACTCCCACTCCCTCATAAAAACCCTTTTCAGCATTAATCTGATTTGGAATCATATTGTAAGTTTGATCTTCAAACAGTCCTATATTGGGGGCAATTTTATTCTCGCTGATCTCACTGATATCAACAGCTACCATCTGGATATTGTACATGGCTATCGTCGGTTTTTCGATAGCTACATCATATCCATATTCATCACCATTTTCATACATATTGAATTTCCATCTAAATGGAAGATTCATAGTAACCTGTTTGGAATTATCAATCAGAAGTTCCATATAATTTTCATATTTCTCATTATGTTCTCTTTCTTTGGTCTTGTTTGAATTTAAACAACCCGTTAACAAAAAAGTACATAATATTAAAATTCCTACTTTTTTCATAGAAAACACCTCATGTGTATTGTACCATAAAACACCTCTTTATAAAACAAAAATGATGATTGAGGAAACAAATAAATGTTCTTTACATATCCATTTCTTAATTGACTATGATATAAAAATATTAAAAACAAGTGGATATTCTCCACTTGTTTTGATTTTAATATTACTTTCTTTTAACTAAAACAATCGCAATTTCAATGACCAAGAATAGACATAAACATGAAAGAAATAATTCCTTTGGGCTTACAGCTCCATACCAAATAATTTGTGAGGACTTAAGACAATCATATGCAATTAAAACAACACAAATGAATGTTGCGGGTAATAAAGATTCAATTAGTTTTTTCATATTCTATTTTCCCCCTTCTTTAAGAATAATATATAATATAAATTCGAAAAAATCAATCATATAAAAACAAGTGGATATTCTCCACTTATCATTACTGTCTCATTCGAAAAGAGACACATTCTGTTTCATGTGTGCAGTTAGGATGGACGCAACGATCACACCCTACACTGATTTCTTCTGCTTCACATTGTTTTGCCTGATTAAAAATACATGATAAAACGGAACAGTTGATTTTAGTTTTGTTTTCCATAAAAAATCCTCCCATTCTAGTATGGATCTTTTTAGAAAACTATTCCTCATAGATCACTAGAGCTGAAAAACAGAAGATCTGTTCATTTTCACTTTTAAAACAAGCATTTGAGAATTTGATGTCGATAATTTTCTTGTTTTCAATAAATGCATTCACTGCATCACTGAGGTCATTTTCATGTTCTTCATCAAAGCATTTTACTTTCATGATATTATTCTATAATATTTAACTGAAAAGATTGTCGAAATGCTGATCCAGCATATTTTTAGAATCATAAGAAATCGCTGTTAGTGGAAGACGTAATACATTAAGGCATTCCTTTCTTTCACTTAAAAGATATTTGATGCAAATGGGATTTGATTCTAAAAAACAGAGATGTGAGAGTTTTTTTAGGAATAAGTCTTTTTCTGTGATATCTTTTCCCTCTTCAAAGTCTTTCATCATTTGAATAATATCAGCTGCTACAAGATGACCAGTTACACTTACTATTCCTTCCATTCCTGCCTGCAAACCTTCATAAAGATAGTCATCACATCCGCTGTAAATTTCAAAGTTTTCTGTATGCAATAAAATCTCACGCACCATTTCAAGATCATGACTGGCTTGTTTCAGTGCAATGATATTTGGATAACCAATTGATAGTTTTATGACTGTGGATGCGCTTAATGATACCCCTGTACGTGAAGGAACATTGTAAAGAATGATATTTTTCTTGGTTTCTGTTGCAAGTGTAGAAAAATGCTCATAGAGTCCATATTGAGTTGGCTGATTGTAGTAAGGAGTTACGATCAGATAGCCTTCAAACTCAAGATCTTCGCTCATTTTTAATAACCGCATAGACTCACAGGTAGAAGCAGAACCAATACCAAAATAGATTTCACATCGTGAATTGACCAATGCAATCGTGTGTTCAAGGAGAGCTACTTTTTCATTTTCATGGAGGGTAGGACTCTCCCCTGTTGTTCCACATATAACAATTCCCGTAATCTTTTCCTCGATCAATCTTTCTACGAGCTGATCAAAGTTTTCATAATCAATATCATTCAGAAGTGTAAACGGAGTAATACAAGCAACATAGCATTTTTTCATTTCTTTTTCTCCCTAAGAATTGGCTGAATTTGATGATGAACTATGGCTTCATCAAGAGTCTCTTTTATTAGTTCAAAATCACTGGTGCAACTGTTTGGTTTTAATATTGGCTCATCCTGAAAGAATGGCAACACATAGAAATGTTTCATGTTCAGCACTTTCATTAAATTGACGCCACTGATTCCTAAAATATCATTACTTGAAATCCCAATTACTACATTTTTCTGATTGCGAATCATTGCCTTAGCACACAAAGCAACCGGACAATCATAGGCTCCTTGAACAATTCTAGAAAGTGAATTGGCTGAACAAGGCAAAATTGCCATACAATCAAAGCAATTCAAAGGTCCTATCTTCTCAGCTTCTACAATATCTGTAATGATGGCATGTTCGCTCAGCAAAGAACACTTGTCTTTCAATTCTTTTGCAGTATGAAATCTTGTATCACAAGTTGCAACATTCTTTGTAAATACGAACGAAATATCAAATTCATCCAACAGTTCAGAAATCTTTTCCAGAACGATGGTATGATTGCAGAAAGAACCTGTAATTCCTACTAGCAGCCGTTTTTTCATAGAATCTCCAAAAGTGTTTCTTCGAGTACTCTGGCAGCACTTTTAGGTGAAAACATGGCCGGTAAAGGACCTGCATGAACGATCCTGCATCTTCTTTGTCTTAACAAGATCTCATTGAAAGATGAACTTCGTACAAGATTAATGATAAGATTTTCATCCATTTTTTTAATCATGGAATCATCAATTATATTCGTCAATGAAGTATTGATGATGATAGGAGCAGGTTTCAATTCTTGATATTTTTCAACACTGATGAATTCATTCGTTTCTTCATTTACTTTTCTTCTAATGACTCTTACCTGAACTCCAAGTCTTTTCAATATCTCATAAATTGCTTGACCGCTTTTTCCATATCCAATCAAATCAACTTGCAGATCAAGCAAGCCTGAATCAGTATTATCCAGAAGCAAAAACAGAACACCTTCTGCCGTCAGTTTTGAATTTGCTTTGATGAATCGCTCATATTCATTTAAATCGATTTTTTTGAAAGTCAGTTCTTTAAGTTTTTTCGTCATATTTCCGATTATCAAAACTCCATCATCCTTCAGCATAGAGAAAAATTCAATCGGACATTTCACCTCCACACCACGAATAGTCATATTTTCATCATCTTTCCATCCTGACATAGGCAATACAATTGCATCAAATCTGACTTTAAGTGGAGTAAAATCGTCTAAAAGAATACAATCCATCTTATGCTTCAACTGCTGATACAGCATGTTCATGCGAGTATCACTGTTTACAATCCCGAGCATCTTCACATCCTTTCTCTATAAACTATGTAGAAAGTATAGAAATGACAAAAAAAAATCGCCCGAAGGCGATCTTATTGTGCAATAACGTAATAGTTTTTCTTCCCACGTTTCACAATGCTCTTGTTTTCAAACAATGCATTTTCTTTTGAGACGATCCAATCCGGATCTGTTTTCTTTTCTCCATTGACCTGAATGGATCCCTGCGAAATCCATTCACGTGCTTCTCGTTTGCTAGATGCGATATGAGCATCCACCAGGATCTGTACCAAAGGAAGTCCATCATTTACTATGGTTGTATCAAAGCTAGCTAATGCATCCTTGAGTTCATCAGCACTTAGATCCTGAATGTTTCCACGGAAAAGTACATCGGTGATCTTCATCGCTTTATCAAGCTCCTGCTGTCCGTGCAAATCACGAACTACTTCACATGCAAGTGCTCTTTGTGCTTCACGTTTATGTGGTTCTGTTTTCATTTTGATTTCTAATGCTTCGATTTCTTCTTTTGAAAGGAAGGTCAAAGTCTTCAAATAATCAATAACTTTTGTATCTTCACTATTAATCAAAAACTGATACATTTCATAAGAACTTGTCTTGTTTTTATCCAGCCAAATTGCTTTTCCTTCACTCTTTCCAAACTTGGTGCCATCTGCCTTGGTAACCAGTGGCATAGTGAATCCATATGCTTCTTTTCCTAGTTTTTTACGAATCAGTTCGATTCCTGCTGTAATATTTCCCCATTGATCCTGTCCGGCAACCTGCAGAACACAGTTTCTCGTTTGATAAAGGTGCATGAAATCCAATGCCTGAAGGATCATATAAGAGAATTCAGTATAGGTGATCCCTTCATCCAATCTTCTCGCAACAATATCCTTAGAAAGCATATAATTAACATTAAAGTATTTTCCATAATCACGCAAGAAATCTAATGTATTGATATCTTTGATCCAGTCATAGTTATTAACCACTTCAAATCCAAATATATCTGTTGCCTGTTTTTTTAGACATTCAAAATTATAGTTGACTTCTTCTTTTGAAATCATGGCTCTTTCTGCAGTTGGCTTTGGATCACCAATCATACCAGTTCCGCCACCCACAAGTAAAATTGGATGATGTCCTGCATTTTTCAATCGTTTAGAAATCAAAAATGATGAATAATGTCCAATATGCAAACTATCTCCTGTTGGATCTGTCCCAATATAAAAAGTTAGACTTTCATTATTCAGCATTTCTTCTAACTTAGGAGATGAAATATCTTTGATAAGTCCTCTCCATTTCAAATCTTCCACTAAATTCATATTTTTTCCTCCAATATAAAAGGTGGTATCCAAGGACGCTTTCGCGCGGTACCACCTTAGTTCATTACATGCACTCTTTCCGTTAACGCCTGGTACGTCTTATTCTCATAAGCAGCTCCCAGCTGTATTTCCATAAATGCACCATGATTTTCACCCACCATCATGTCTCTACAAGTGTTATTTATGGCTCTTGTCTGATCAACGCTATTTTGTTGTTTTACGAGCAGTATAAATATAACTTAATTCAATTTCCTTGTCAATAGCTTCATTTTCATCGTGTAACATCTTGGTCATCACACGCATAGCAACAGCACCCAGATCATAATCAGGAATCTTATAGGCAGAAATCTGTGGACGAACCATAGAGTTATACTTGGAATCATAAATACAAATAATTTCCATTTCATCAGGAATTGAAATTCCATTTTCTGTTGCAGTATTCAAGGTTGCCATAGCCTGAGAATCACGATAAGTCAGAACCAGCTGATGGCGATGAGTTTTGAAGTATTCTTTTAAATAAAGATAACTGGAACGATATTCTTTCGCAATTTCAATATAATTCTCAAATTTCAGTCCTCTTTCATTATAGGCTTTATTGATTCCTCTTAAAAGCTGACGCATATAGGAAGGATTTCTTCTATCTTCCACCAATGCAATATCATTGGTACCCGCATCCAGATAACGAGATACAACATCATAAGCAAGGTTTTCATAATCAATATAAACGGAACCAATCATTTCAT
>CAMEUL010000065.1 GCA_945938205.1 uncultured Traorella sp.
GTTAATTCAAAAAATCCATCATCAAGGCAATGTGAGAGCGTTGTGACACAGTTAAGAGAAAAAGTGCATGTTCCTGTATTGGCACTTGCTGTGAATCGTCTTGATGAAGAAGATATTTTAAATATATTGAGAGAAGCTCTTTATGAGTTTCCTGTAGATCAGATCAGTGTACAAATGCCAACATGGCTTGAAATTCTGGATAAACAGCATTGGTTGAAGCAGAATATACATGAATCTATCCAGCAAAGCATATCCATTATTGAAAAATTAAGAGAAGTGGAAGCACTGACACTTCATTTAAATCAGAATGAATTCATCGAATCTTCTCATATCGCTAGCATTGATCCGGGAAGTGGAAACGTAGATGTGGAAATACAGGTTCAAAAAGGCTTATATTCTCAAATTCTAAAGGAAATCATTGGACAAGATGTTCATGATAAGGCGTCACTCCTTTCTCTTATGCAGGATTTTTCAAAAGCGAAAAAAGAATATGATGCTGTATCAAATGCTTTAAAAATGGTAAAAATGACAGGCTATGGATTTGCTAGTGCATCTCTAGATGACATTGAATTGTCTCAGCCAGAAATCATACGACAGTCATCAAGATATGGTGTTAAATTGAAAGCCATAGCACCAAGTATCCACATGATCAAAGTAGATGTAGAAAGCAGTTTTGAACCAATCATTGGATCGAAAGAACAAAGTGAAGAACTTATACGATATTTGACGAGGGATCCCAATGATCATCTAGCTATTTGGGAATCTGATATTTTTGGAAGAAAACTATCAGACCTAATACAAGATGGATTAAATGTGAAACTTTCTATGATTCCAGAGACAGCCCGTGTTCGTTTGCAAGACATATTAACCAAACTTGTGAATAAAGGAAAGGGAAATGTTATTGCTATTGTGCTTTAGTGAAGATTTTGTGAAATTGTCAAAAATTATTGAATAATACTATCAGTAATGATATTATATTGGCATGACGGAGGTAATTAAAATGAGTCAGTTATTAAACAAAAAAAGTCTTGTAGATGCTGTAGCTGAAAAATTAGATATCACAAAAAAAGATGCTACAGTAGCAGTCGATACTGTATTTGAAACAATTACATCAACATTGGTTGATGGAGGAAAAGCAGACATTAGCGGATTTGGAAAATTTGAAGTAAAAACTCGTGCTGCCCGTACCGGAATTAATCCAGCTACTAAAGAGCAGATTCAAATTCCAGCATCAAAAGCTGTTGGATTTAAAGCTGCAAAAGCATTAAAAGAAGCTGTTAAATAAGAAGCGCAAGCTTCTTTTTTTAGATGATAGAAAGGAGGAATTGATATGGATTTTTGGTTATATTTGATAGCTTTAATCGTTGTTTTGCTTTCACAAGTTCTGCTTCAGAACAATTATCAAAAGTATCGTAAAATGCCTTCCATTCACCGTATGAATGGTTGTGATGTAGCACGTTTGATCCTGGATCGTAACGGTCTGCATAATGTGAAGGTGATTGTAAGTAATCGTGGTACTCTATCTGATTATTATGATCCAATCAATCAAATAGTATGTTTGTCAAGTGATATTTACTACAAATCTTCAATTGCCAGCGTTTCAGTTGCAGCACACGAAGTAGGACATGCACTTCAGCATGCAGAAAACTATGGATTTATCGCTTTGAGAAACAAGCTTCTTCCCGCAACACAAATTGCATCTCAATTAGGATGGGTTGCCATTTTCATTGGATTATTTGCTCGAATTGATTTTCTATTTTGGTTTGGTATTGCTTCTTTGATCATCATTATGATGTTTCAGGTAGTAACATTGCCAATCGAATTAAATGCTTCTAAAAGAGCTCTCATTCAATTACAGAGCACAGGTGTTGTAGAGATGGAGGAAGTTCCTTCCTGTCAGAAAATGCTGAAGGCAGCTGCTTTTACTTATATTGCAGCACTTATTTCCACAATTGCACAAATTCTGCGTCTGATCCTAATCAGAGGGAACAGAAATAACGACTGATTTTGTCAATTTTCAACAATTTATGCATATAAAATAGTAGGAGGTATTTATGAAAAAATATAGTCTACTATTTTTTTGTTTTCTGTCATTGTGTTTTCTTACTCCTTCACAAATACATGCTGTTTCAACAAGCAAAGAAACATTTCCTTATGAAATTCAATCTATTATTCACAAGAACAATACTATTATCATTGATGGATGGGGACTATTAAATGCCATACATCATCATAATTCTGTGAATACTCACTATTATGAACTAATACTAAAGTCTGAATCAGAAACACGAACATATCGTTCAGAACCACATTATTCTTCACAAACAGAAATGATGAAATTAAAGGATGTAAGAAGATGTGAAGACAATGAATACTTTAAAAATGCAAGTATTTGTTATTATGATTATGATTATACAGGGTTTCACTTTGAAATCCCGTTTTCAGATCTTAAACAGGAAGAAACATATCAAGCAACTTTAAAAATATCTTCTAATGTAAAAAATATTTATGAAATTACCTATGTTTTTTTTCCTTCATTGAGTCCTATAAAAAAGATAATTGGCAATTTAGAATACAAAGTAACATCCAATCTTTTTGATACAAAACTGCGTGTTATTGCTGAAGCAGTATTTGAAAGAACTGAACCAGGGAAGAATGGGAATATAAGACAAAGTTCTAATATATGTAATTATACCTATGGATATAATCGATTTTTTAAGCCTGGCACTGTTTTCACACAAATTTTTGATAAAAAAGCAACTGAAAATACAACTTTTTATAAAGTGAGAACTTCTTCATCAACTACCTGCTTAAAAGGCAGAAATGTTTCAGTAGAGGGTGACAATTATGATTCTTGGATAGCAAGTAATTTTGTTGATTTTGCAGGCGAAACACTTCAAATCAGCGTCAAAGATGTTAATCAGCATCCAATGATAAACATAAAAAATCATCCACAGATTTCTACAAAAGAAATATCGAGTTTCAATTTCAAAGACTATATAGAAGCAATAGATCCTGAAGAAGGTAATATTACTGAAAAAACATATATTTTGAATCCAACTGATATATCAAAAGAGGGAAGTTATGAACTCTATCTTGAAGTAAAAGATGCTTATGGAAAAAAGGCAAATGAGACATTAGTTGTAACAGTAATAAAAGGAAATGTAGCGCCAATTATTTTCGCAGATCATAAAACAATTTATCAGTATGAGAATTTTGATTATCTTGAAAATGTAAGAGCAATTGACGAAGAAGATGGTGATTTAAGTAATCGTATAGCATATGAAGGTTTTGTGAATACTTCAATTCTTGGTAAATATAATGTAAATTACAAAGTGATGGATAATCAAGGTGAAATGACACAAAAATCTATATCTATAACAGTAATTCGAAATCCAAAAGAAAAAATACGTTACATATCAAAAAAAGAAAATAAATTATTTTATAGAGAAGATATTCCAATCAATTGGAGGTTAAAAATAAATTACTTAAAAGAACAATTAAATACACCAAAAAATTTTTCAAAGAGACACTTAATCATAAATTAAAGGGAGCGAACATTGCTCCCTATGTGATTTGGATCAAACACTATACTTCGCATAATACATATTATGTTACTTAAAAACATTGATTTTTAATAAAAAAAGCAACTCAAATATGTGAGTCGCTTATTAGATGAATTATACTAACTAAATAATTGTTCAATTACTGGAAGAATCCAGTTCTTAATTGACTTGACGTCTTCTGGTTTTATATTATCTTCATCATTCAGTAAAGAGATTCCGCTATTGAATGGTAATTCTGCTAATAATGGAACATTATTTTCTTTAACAAATTCATCAACACTGTTTTCATAAAGATCAATGCGTTTGTTACAATCTGGACATGTGATATAAGACATGTTTTCGATAACTCCCAGAACTTTTACATCCATCTGTTTTAACATATTGATTGCTTTTGACACAATCATAGATACCATCGGTTGTGGTGTAGAGACCATAACAACACCGGATACAGGAATGGTCTGCATGATCGTTAATGCGATGTCTCCTGTTCCAGGAGGCATATCAATGAATAATACATCCAGTTCTTCCCAAAGAACATCATTCCAAAATTGCTGTATGGCACTTGCAATAATAGGTCCTCTCCAAATAACAGGTGTATTTTCATCTTCCACAAGATAATTGATGGACATTGTTTTGATTCCATCTTTATCAATCACTGGATAAATTTGATTATTACCATCTCCATAAGCTGATTCGTGGGCTAAGCCAAAAAGTCTTGGTATAGAAGGACCTGTAATATCTGCATCCATAACACCGACCTTTAATCCTTTCGATTGTGCTGCTTTTGCTAATAATGTAGTAATACTGCTTTTTCCAACACCACCTTTTCCCGACATGACAGCAATTACTTGCTTTATACGATTATTGGGATTGATTTTTATTCCGCATTCTTCTTTATTTTTTCCACAAGATGATGCGCTTGGGCATCCTTCACAATTTGACATTTTTATTCCTCCTATTTTATATATTCTAAATATGATTTGCCGATAGTTGGCATTTTCACATTAAAATTGTCCGCAATTGTACACCCGATCGATGCAAATGAATCACTCAATGGCATGAGGCCACTGCCTTTGCATGAAGGTGAATATGCTACAAATGGTACCATTTCACGAGTATGATCGCTTCCCTTTGCACATGGATCATTTCCATGAGCAGCACTGATGCTCAAAAGATCATCTGATCGTAGTTTATTCATCAGTTTTCCTAGAAGAACATCAAATTTTTCTAGTTCCTGTCCATATCCGATTGGGTTTCTGCGATGTCCCCATAAGGCATCAAAATCAACCAGATTCACAAAACAAAGACCGGTAAAATCACTTTCGGCAATTTCAAGTGTCTGTTCCATACCATGCACGCTGCTTTTAGATTTATAAGCATCAGTAATACCTTCCCCATCAAAAATATCTCTGATTTTGCCAACTGAAATTACGTCATAACCTTGATCTTTCAATTCATTGAGTACAGTTCGACCAAATGGTTTTAATGCATAATCATGACGATTGCTAGTGCGAACAAATGCTCCTTTATGATCACCTACATAAGGACGGGCAATTACTCGTCCTACTTTAAACTCATCCTGAAGCGTCAGTTTACGAGCAATTTCACAACACCGATAAAGTTCATCTAAGCCGAATGTTTCTTCATGTCCGCAAATCTGCAGAACAGAATCTGCGGAAGTATAAACGATCATATCATTGGTCTTCATTTGATGTTCTCCAAGTTCGTCAAGTATTTCAGTACCACTAGCGCTTTTATTTCCAACCACTTTATGACCGCACTGTTTTTCCAGTTCATCAATCAGTTCTTTTGGAAAACCCGTTTCTGTAAATGTTTTAAAAGGCGTTGTAATTTTAAGTCCCATGATTTCCCAATGTCCTGTCATTGTGTCTTTTCCATTAGACAATTCCATCATTTTAGTATAATATCCAATAGGCTGAGACACCGGTTCAACATGTGCTATATTATGTAAGTTTGAAAATCCAAGCTTTTGCATATTCGGAATATGAAATGAAGGCATGGCTTGAGAAAGATGTCCCAAAGTATCAACATTTTCATCTCCAAATTTTTCACAGTCTGGCATTTCTCCAACACCTAATGAATCGATAATGATTGTAAAAATTCTTTTATATTTCATATGCTTAATCCTTTCTGTTTCTTGGATGATAGGATGCATAAGCATCCTTGAGTCGTTTATTTTGTACATGAGTATAAATCTGAGTTGTTGAAATATCGCTATGTCCCAATAGTTCCTGTACACTTCGTAAATCAGCGCCGCCATCCAAAAGATGTGTAGCGAAAGAATGCCGTAGTGAATGTGCACTGATTCTTGGATCCAATCCAAGAAGAGCACATCTTTTCTTCAACATCTCGTGAATTTTTTCTCGAGCATAGGGATTTCCTTTTTGATTGAGAAAAAACTCTTTTCTATTGTGAATGTTTCTCTTTTTTCTGACCTTCTGCAAATACTGATTCAGACGATCAATACAAGATTGATTCATAGGAATCATCCTTTCTTTGTTTCCCTTCCCTTTGACTCGAAGATACTGATGATTGAGTGAAACCTGGTTGATGGTCAGTTGCGTACATTCACTGACTCGTAAACCGCAACCATAGATGACCTCAAGAATTGCTACATGACAAAGTTCTTCATCATCATCATTTTGAAAAGTCAGTAATTTTCTTACGTCTTCAACACTCAAATAGATTGGAAGTTTCTTTTCCTGCTTCCCTGCTTTTAGATAAATAGCAGGATTAAACAGCTGATAGTTTAATGAAGAATACTCATGAAATCCTTTTATGGACACAATTGCATGATTGATCGAAGCACGTGCCAGAGAAAGCGAATTGATATACGCAAGAATCATCTCATAGAGAACATTTTCTATCTCATAAATTTCGTTATCTTTCAGATAGCCTATATACCGTCGAAGATCACGACTATAGGATTCAATGGTTCTTTTGCTTTTTTGATCGACACTCGTTATATAATGAATATAATTCTCCAAGGCTTCATCAAGACTCATTTAAAAACCTCCTTAATTATTATATCACATTATATATGATTAAAGAAACGAATCAGCATGATTATTAATGTTGTTTTTAGATAACTGGAAATAATCGCAGTCAAAACTGAAAAAATTACATGATTTAAGCTACGATTCATCTCATTTTTAATATTTAGTTTTATACCTTTCAGCCATCCATATAAAATGTGATTACTAAATTCAATGGAGGCAAGTGCCATGATCACGATTGGTATCATATCCAAAAGAACTTGCGGTACTAGTGTCAGTATTATTCCAAGAATTCCTTTTAATTCATATGTATAGAAAAACATCATACATGTTAAGCCAATCTGAAAACCTCTTGTAAACAAAAGAAAGGAAATAAGATAGGTACCAACCAAGGATGTTCCAAGCACAAGAATCGCACAAATAAAAACCATTTGCTGTGAGAATTGAAACAAAAAGGTTTGGTATAAATCCACTGATTCATTGACAGGTGAAAGAATATGATCCAGTTGATTCAGCTGCTCACCTTTTAAAAGAAAACCTCCTAAAATACCGGCAAGAATTCCACCGGCGAATAGAGTCAAAATAAAAAGAAGTTGATTTTTCTGATTTGATTTCATAATGAATTATATGAAACAAGTTCAAAAAAATTACTTCTTTTTCAGTAAGTCGCTTGCATATTTCAGTTGTGGGTGTTCAAAATTCTTATTAAGTTCATCCAGTAGTTTTTTTGAAGTGATAATTTCAGGTTCAAAAATACTGATTTGCTGTAACATATGATCTCTACTGGTCAATGAACCTAGAGAAATCCCTAAATGTCGGATTGGTAAATGATCTGTAACATTTTTATCAAATAAGTACAAAGCATGTTCAAACAATACACTTGCTTCATCAGTATAGGAATCCATTGAGTAAGAACGAACGATTGTTTGAAAATCACTGTAACGAATACTTATAGAAATGCATTTTCCTCTCAGTTTTTCTTCTTTCAAGCGATAAGAGAGCTCATTTGAAAGACGAAAAAGAATATTTTTGATTTCATCATATTCTTCCACATCCTGATTCATTGTTGTGCTTTGTGAAATAGATTGAAGTGTCGTATTGTAATGCAGTTTGCATGAATCATTTCCACGAGCATTTTCAATACGCTGCCAAGCATTTTTCCCAAGAATCCTTAAAGCAATAGCTTCATTTTTAGGATCTGCAAGATCCTGAATAGTTTCAATACCCGCTTCTCTTAAGCGTGGACTGGTCTTTTTACCAATTCCCCACATTTCTTCTATTGGAAGTGGCCAAAGTTTTTTAGGGACTTCCTGTTTTCTTAATACAGTAATTCCCATAGGCTTATGCATATCGCTTGCCATTTTAGCGAGAAAACGGTTCGGTGCAACTCCAATAGAACAACTAAGACCCAATTCCTCT
>CAMEUL010000066.1 GCA_945938205.1 uncultured Traorella sp.
TTTCCTTAGCTTTTTCATAATTCAGACATTCGCTTGCTTCATTCATTTCAGTTGTCAGTTTGGAAATGACATCATGCGTATCTCCCTTAAGGAAACGTTTGATTTTTTTCACCATATCTTGTTTGACTGAATCTTCAATTTTATATTCACAATATCCCAAGCACTCATGAATGTGGTAGTACAAACATACCTTTTTTGGTAAAGTAGCACATTTCCGTAAAGGAAAAAGTCGATTGAGAAGATCTTTTGTCTGATAGGCTGCTGAAGCATCCGGAAAAGGGCCAAAATACTCTACCTTCTTATCTTTGATATTGCGTACGACAGAAAGCATTGGCGCCTTGTCATTGGTTAATTTCAGATAAGGATAGCTCTTATCATCCATAAACATGATATTGAAACGTGGACGATATTTCTTGATTAGATTAAATTCCAGAAGCAAGGCTTCTTTTTCACTTTCTGTCACGATTGTTTCAAAATCATCGATTTGTGAAACTAGTTTGGTTGTCTTATAGTTATGGGATCCCACAAAATAAGAATGAACACGGTTTTTCAGTTTGATAGCTTTCCCGACATAAATGACTTCACCCTCTTTGTTTTTCATCAGGTAACAGCCAGGTTTTAATGGAAGCATTTCAAGCTTTTGAGCGATTTTCTTGCTGATCATGATTTTCTGCCTTTCAATGTCACAACAGTGGCTCCTGTGCCCCCTTCACCTTCACCGCCAATGCGAAAACTTTCTACATGTTTGTTTTTCTTGAGATATTCCCAAATTGCACTTCTCAAGGCACCGCTGCCTACACCATGAATGATGCGAACCACAGACAAACGTTTCAAAATAGCACTGTCCAGATATTTATCGACAATTCCCAAAGCATCTGCAACTCTTTCTCCAATGACATTGCATTCCAGCGACATCGTGGAAGTGGATCTGTTGGAAATGGAAATCTGCTGTTTCTTTTCCTTACGTTTTGCCGTATGTGTACACTCGCTGGGATCCAGTTTCATTTTCATGCCATTGGCCAATACCAGAAGATATTTTGGCTTAACTTCTAAAACTTCTCCGTAATAATTATATTTTTTGATTAAAACCGAATCATTGGCCTTGAAGACTTCTTCTTGAGTCTTTTCTTCCTCTTCTTGTTCTTCTTCGAGTTCATTCAGTTCATTTTTTATCTGAAGCAGTTCATGATATTTCACATTCTCGCTGTTTTTCAAACGTGCAATAATTTCATTGCTCTGATATTTCGCTTCTTCAATGATGAGATCTCTTTCTTCCTTGGCATTTTGAAGGATCGAATCCTTTTCCTTCTGAAGTTTTTCTTCTTTCTCAAAAAGAAGTTGTTTTTCCTTTTGAACTTCTTCTAACATAAGACGCAGCTGTTCTTCTTTGCGCAGATTTTCATTCATCAGCTGTGTCAGTTTCTCCATTGTTTTTTCTTCATCAGTTTCATTTTCGTCTTTGATCGTTTTGGCACGTTTTAAAACTGACGCATCCAAGCCGAAATGAGCTGCAATAGACAAAGCATTGCTGGCACCAGAGATACCTTCCACATACCGATAGGTTGGCTGCATTTTTTCCATGTCAAATTCAACGCTGCTGGTCAAAACATCTTCCCATTTTCCACCCATGGCTTTCAGTTTGGAATAATGAGTGGAAGCCAATACCATACATCCAATGTCTCTTAATTTTTCTAAAAGAGCAATTGCAAGAGCTTCCCCTTCTTTAGGATCAGTACCGCTTCCCAGTTCATCCAGAATTACCAGCGAATGAGAAGTGGCTTTTTTAAGGATACGTGCAAGTTTTGAAATATGCGCGCTAAAAGTGGATAAGGATTGTTCAATGGACTGTTCATCTCCAATATCCACATAAACCGCATCAAACATCGGAATGATGGCTTCATCGGCACAAATTGGAAAACCACAGTATGTCATTAACACAAATAAACCAATTGTTTTCATGGTTACTGTCTTTCCACCGGTATTGCTTCCGGTAATTAGAAGCATTGAATGATCTTTCAGAGAATAAGTGTTGGCTACCACTTTCAATGGATCGATCAAAGGATGACGAGCCCTTTTTATATACAATTTACGATCATTGTCTAAAACGGCCACACATCCTTGGGTATTCAAACCAAACTGAGCTTTCGCAAAAATGCTGTCCAAAAGCCCTGCTGTTTCACAATTGGCGACAAGAGCATCCCCCATTTTTTTCACATGCTGGGAACACTCAAAAAGAATTCGTTTGATTTCATCTTGTTCTTCACTTTTCAGTGTCTGCAATTGATTGTTGAGAATCAGAAGACTTTCCGGTTCCACATAAGCTGTTGCACCTGAAGCACTTTCTCCATGAATGAATCCTCGAATCGTATTCTTTTCTGATGTTTTCACAAGAACGCAAACACGATCATTTCGCATCGTTGTAATGGTATCCGTCAATTTAGAAGCATTTGCCTGTATGAAAGCAGCAGTCTTGGAGGCAATCTCACCATGGATGGATTGAATCTTACGGCGAATCCTTTTCAGATTCAAAGAAGCATCATCCATAACCTCATAATTGGGTGAAATACAACGTTCGATCACCTTACAGAAAGACAGATCAATGAGCATGGAATCCACAAGTTCCATGATTTCATCTTTTTCTGTTTCACAATGTTTAAAGAAATCAGAAAGCGTCTGGCATCCTTTCATGAACATCGCACAGTCATATAATTCTTTTTCAGTACAGCAGACATCCTTCTGAGCAATAGCAACTGCTTCCCTTATATCGTGGATTCCTCCAAAAGGAACAGAACCATGATGTGAAAGAATCTGCATTGCCTGTTTTGTTTGTGAAAGCATACGCTCTATTTTCATACGCTCATAAACAGGTTTCTGATTCAAGACAAGACGTTGTCCCAAAGAAAACTGTGCATATTGACCGATATTCTTTTTTATGATTTCAAGTTCTAATACATCTTTCATTTTATTTTCCTATTTCTTTCAAAAAATTCTGAATTTCTTCATCACTGTAACCCTGCTGAATCAAAAATCTTTTCATTTCCTCTACATTGGTTTCATTCAGCAGGTGAATATTTCCTAGATCAAACTGATGGATCATCTCTTTCCCCGCCACAAAAAGTTTATCCTGCAACATTTCAACGGAAGAAAAGAAAGATGAATCAATGACTTCCTGACCATTTTTGATCAATGGAGTATGCAGAACAAACAATAAGGCAAAGGATAACAAAACCATTTCAACAACACCCAGCAAAGCACCCATCAAGGCATTAGCAAAAGAAATGACAGGAAGTTCTTTTACCAGTAGTATAATAGGTTTCAATAAAAACAAAAGAATGCTCACACCTACCACCAATATAGCAAAGATCAGCAGCTGATTAGCATACTGATAGAAAAAATCTGCCAGCATGCTTTCCTGATAAGGAGCATACTCTTTTGGCAATATATGAAATGATTTCGATAAAAGCGGTGCCACTTTCCACGAAAGCAAAACGACAACAACAAAAGAAAACAGACTTAATATTTTCGATAAAAAACCTTTTCGATAGCCCATATATATTAACAAAAGGGCTAGGATACATAATATAGGATTGACCAGTTGAATCATGACACTGGAGAAAACCATAAAATCACCTCTTCCCTATTTTAATGCATCTGTGCAACGAATGCAAATATGTGGTAAAATAGTTCCATGAAGACACTATCTATTCAAATGAACCAACAACAGATCGATGAACTAAGAAAAAAGTTCAAACCATATATCACAGACAAAAAGATTCCTTATGCTCTTTTTCAGATCAAATTAAGTGACTGTACCATTACCGCATATGAATCTATGAAAGTTGTATATCAGGGTGAAGAACTCGATCTTTACGTACCACAAAACAAAGACAATTATCCACAGGCAGGCAGTGATGAAGTTGGATGCGGCGATTATTTTGGGCCAGTCGTAGTATGCGCCTGCCTATTGGAAGAAAAGGATATTGAATTATTGAATCAATTTAATATCAAGGATAGCAAGCAATTAACAGACAAAATGATTTTGGATACTGTCCCTCATATTATTGATTCCATTTCTCATTCTATTCTGATCCTCGATACAGCGAAATACAATCAGATCCATAAAACGAACAATTTGAACCAGATCAAAGCAAAGCTTCATAATCAGGCTTATGTTCATCTGAAAAAGAAAGTGGGTTCTCTTCCTTCTTTGTCCGTCGTCGATCAGTTTGCACCTGAAAAGAATTATTATCAATATCTGAGTGGTGAAAAAGAAATTATTCGTGGTCTCACTTTTGAAACAAAGGCAGAAAGCAAATACTTAGCCGTTGCGGTTGCCAGTATGATAGCCCGTTATGCCTTTTTAAAAGCCTGGGAAAAGATGGAAGAGTATTATGAATGTTCTATCCCAAAAGGAGCCGGAAGCAGTGTAGATGCTTTTGCGCAAGAATTTGTAAACCAGCATGGTCTGCAAGAACTTGAGCGGATTGCGAAGATGCATTTCAAAAATACTGATAAACTGAACATTTAACTGATTGAATCAATGTAATGCAAGAACTCTGTGAAAGGCGTTCTTTTAACATCAAACAAAGCATCCATATCAATCATTGATATAGATGCGAACTTTTATTTCTTAGTGACAGTGACTTCTAAAGCATGGTCCAGTTGAACAAGTTCTATACCGGCAGCCTGCAACATTTTCTTGCTGGCTTTTACACCATCCGTATCCGCATATTTGTCACATTCGTAAACAATTCGTTTGATCCCACTCTGAATAATGGCCTTGGCACATTCATTACATGGGAAAAGAGATACATAAATGGTGCATCCTCGACAGCTTTGATTGCAGTTTAAAATGGCATTGAGTTCCGCATGAACCACATAAGGATACTTGGTATCATTGCTTTTTCCTTCTCTTGCCCAAGGAAACACATCATCATCGCAGCCAAATGGAAAACCATTGTATCCAATACCAACAACACGGTGCTGTTCATTGACAATGGCTGCACCTACCTGTGTGCTTGGATCCTTGGAACGCATTGCAGACAGATGTGCCAGTCCCATAAAATAATCATCCCAAGTCAATACATTATTTCTCTTCATAATCGGTTCCTCCACCCATGATCAATGTTAAATATTCTTTATAACCTTCTTCTCCCTGTCGTTCCAGTTGTGCATCATAACGATCCAAAAGATAATCACCATATGCATTCAGGTGAAACTGTTTCACACTTTTCACAATTCTTGCATCGGTGCCACCATAAACTGGCATCACACGTATAATCAGCTGTGAACTGATCAGACATCCTATTACGATGGAACCTAAAGCCAGTAATGCATGTTTTTTCAAACTTTCAAGTTTTTTGCTTTCAGAATAATAAACACCTAAAGCAAGTCCACAGACAAATCCACCGGCATGACCTAAGAAAGAGATTCCTGGCATCATTGATATCAGAAAGTTCATCATCATCATTGTAAGAAAATTACTGAGAATTCGAGGATTACGATAATATCCTTCAGAGAATAACATAACCGTATATACACCTAAAAGTCCAAACAGACCACCACTGAGTCCTAACGACACAATATTCTGATCTCCAACCAAAACAAACAGGTTTCCAACCACAATGGATGCCAGTAAAGTGATCAGATAATGCTTTCTTCCCATTTTCTTTTCCAAAGTCATTCCAAGTGAGAAAAAAGCAAACATGTTCATCATGATATGCCATAAATCAACATGAACAAATCCTGCTGTCAATAAACGCCAGTATTCATAAGCACCAACAACGTTCATTTTATAGTAGGCACCACATAAAATTGCGGATGTGACCGAATCCTTAACCAAAAGAGTGACTAGAAACTGCACGACAAACATCGCAATACAAATGCCTGCAATGATCATGGTCATTTTTGGATAGGTTCCTTCTTTTTTCATTTGTGAAATAAATTCACTGCGCATTTTCTGTTGTATAACTTTTCCAAGTTTTCTTTGTTCTGCTGCCACATTATTAACGGTACGAACAACACTTTCAATTCCAGGAAAAATCTGAATCAGTGAAGGATCTACCTGATTTTCCAGAATTCTTATTTGAGTGATCTTCTCCAAAGAGAAATTTTCACTGGTTGGATGGGTATTTAAAATCAGACACTGTGGAGACTTTGTGAATGTTGTTAAAAGTGCACGGTAAACCGCACCGAAGGATGACCCCATGATATTGTCTCGAGTATAAGGATCCTGCGTAATACAGATCAGTGAATAGGGATTTTTGAGATTTACCAGCCAGTAATCCTGTGTGGACAGGCCCTTGATATTCACGATCTGATAATCATATTTATTGACAAGAAAAGTCAGCAATTGAAGACCATAAATCTGTTTTTCTGCCATGTCAAACCTCCCTGCTTCTTAAATCATTCAGTATTTCTTCAAACTGTAATGGAAGTTTTGCTTCTACGACCATCTTCTCTTGCGTACTTGGGTGCACAAAGGTCAATTCATGAGCGTGGAGAAGCTGTCCGTTACAATTCATTGTTTTTCGGTAAGAATATTTTGGATCACCAACGACCGGATGCCCAATATACTGCATATGAACACGAATCTGATGAGTTCTTCCTGTTTCCAAAGAACATTCTACCAATGTATATTCCTTAAAGCGCTCAATCACTTTAAAATGCGTCACAGCATGCTTTGAATTTTTGGCAATCACACACATTTTCTGACGGTCTTTAGGATCACGTCCAATAGGTGCATCGATCGTTCCAAAATCATGAGCTATCACTCCATGCACCAAAGCATAATATTTTCTGGAAACCGATTTATCCTTCAGCTGATTGGCCAATGACTCATGTGCTTTATCATTTTTCGCAACGATCAGTAATCCCGTTGTATCTTTGTCAATACGATGAACAATACCCGGACGCATGACACCATTGATTCCAGATAGGTCTTTACAGTGATAAAGAAGGCCATTCACCAACGTATCCTTTTGGCTTCCACTTGTTGGATGAACGATCATCCCTTTTGGTTTATTGATGACAATCACATCTTCATCTTCATAGACGACATCCAAATGAAGATCTTGAGGTTCAAGATCCAATTCTGTTTCATCTTCATATTCAATCACGATATGATCATTTTCTTTCACTTTAGTATTTGGTTTACAGGGACTGCCATTCAAAAGGATACATTCTTTTTCCATTAATATTTGAACATAGGAACGTGAAAGATCCTCCAGCTTTGAAATAACTTTATCTGCTCTTTCATTGGCACATTCCTGAGGAACGATCCATTCGTTATGCTTCATTATCATTGCCTCTTTCCAAAACCATTGCTAATATCAGCAAAAACACACCAAAACATAAAAAACAATCTGCAACATTAAAAACCGGAAAATCATAACCAAACAGATTGAAATCAAAAAAATCCACCACATATTGAAGTCGAATTCGGTCTACAAAATTGCCAAAGGTTCCTCCAATCATAAAAACAAGACCCCATTGGCTTATAGGTCCACAATCCGGAGAACGATAAAAATATCCCATCACAACAAGTGCCACAAGCGTGATCAGATAGAAAAACATCATGTTTCCTCCATCCAGCATGCTCCAGGCTCCTCCCGTATTCTGAACATAAGTCAAATGAAAAAAATTGGGAATCAATGGAATGGATTCAAACAGTTTCATATTGGCGGTTACAAGATATTTAGTAAGCTGATCAAATACCAGCATCATCATGATACAAACGATATGTTTCTTTTTCATGTTAGACATTATAACACACCCTTATCATTCACGCAAATTTCCTTTACAAAAAAAAGACATCATAACTGTTGCAGGAGAACAAGGAGGTACTAAAGAATGGCGCATCGTTACAATATCTTCTATGTCATTATATTAACAGATGATGAAAATATTTGCAAGCAATTTTCATCATTTTTCATAGATGAAAATACTTACAAAAAAAAAATCTCTATTGATCTTTACAGACTGTTGACAAAT
>CAMEUL010000067.1 GCA_945938205.1 uncultured Traorella sp.
AAAAACTACATATGGAAGGAAACAGTTACAGGAATATGGCTGTGCTATATCGTTCCAATTATCTTTCACGTTCACTTGAAAAGAAATTTTTGGAGAAAAAGATTCCTTATCGTATTTATGGAGGCATTCGTTTCTATGACCGAGCCGAAATCAAAGATGCTCTTTCTTATTTGAGAATGCTCATTCATAACAATGCTGCCATAGATCTAGCATTCAAACGTATTATCAATGTGCCAAAAAGAAGCATTGGAAACAAAACGGTCGAAAAGATCGAAGAAATCTCTCAAAGAGAAAACATCAACTGTTATGAAGTGGTAAAGAGTCATGAAGTCTGCAAGGGAAAAAGTCTTTTGGCCCTGAATGAGTTCATTTCGTTGATAGAAAAATACCGTAATCTTGTGACAAGCATGTCTATCAGTATGCTTTTGGAAGCTTTGATGGAAGAAAGCGGCTATATCAAGATGCTTGAAGATGATAAGGAAACGGAGCGTATTGAAAATATCAAGGAATTGATCAACGATATTGAAGATTTTGAAGAACTGTATCCAGATGGGACACTTGATGATTACCTTCAGCAAATTGCACTGTATACAGATAAACAGCAGGAAGATACCGGTGAATTTGTTCAGCTGATGACTATCCACGCAGCCAAAGGTCTGGAATTTGACATTGTCTTTGTATTCAGTATGTGTGATGGTATTTTTCCGAGTGAAAGAAGTATCAGTGAAGGCGGAAAAGGAGCCATGGAAGAAGAAAGAAGACTGGCTTATGTGGCCTTTACCCGTGCCAGAAAGCAGCTGTATATTTCGGATGCAAGAGGCTACAGTTATGTCCTTCAGACAAGCAAACATCCATCACGTTTTATTCGTGAAATTGATGAAGACTGTATCGTGCATTATGGGCAGATGCAGGAAACTGTTCAGATTCCAAAACAGATGCGGATCGAAGAACATGACGGTCATGTGGGAAGTCAGGGTGTCATTCGTTTGAGAAAAGGGGACATCGTAGAACATAAGAGTTTTGGTGAAGGAGTCGTACTGGATACTAGCCGTGGTATCTGGACCATTGCATTTAAGAATAAATTTGGAGTTCGTAAAATTGTTGCGAATCATCCATCTGTGACAAAAAAATAGGAGGATCTATGAGTCAAGAAAGAATCCTGGAACTGAGAGAAATTCTGAAGAGATTGTCAAAAGAATACTATGAACTTGATGCGCCTAGTGTCAGCGATCAGGAATATGATCGTTATATGCAGGAACTGATGGAACTGGAAAGTCAATATCCGGAAATGGCAGACCCTGATTCACCGACTCAGAAAGTGGGCGGTGAAGTACTGGAAGAATTTACGAAAGTGGCTCATACCACCCGTATGATTTCCTTGGCGAATGCTTTTAACTATGAGGATCTTGTATCTTTTGATGAAAGAGTGCGAAAGGTATTGCCTTCTGCTACCTATCATGTGGAACTCAAGATGGATGGTCTGGCGATGTCGCTTCATTATGTGAATCATGAACTGGCACAGGCAGTGACACGAGGGGATGGCAATATCGGTGAAGATGTGACGCATAATGTGAAGACAATTGCTTCTTTGCCGAAAAGAATTGAGTATCCGGGAGAACTTGAGGTTCGTGGTGAAGTCATCATGCCGAAGGATGTCTTTGAAAAACTGAATGAAGAAAGAAAACAAAAGGGGGAAGATGTGTTTGCCAACCCAAGAAATGCGGCAGCCGGCAGTATCCGTCAGTTGGATTCCAATATCGCTCGACAAAGGAAGTTGGATGCTTATTGGTATTTTTTGATGGATCCTATCAAGGTAGGATGTCACACGCAAAGTGAAGCCCTTGCTTTTCTTGATGAAAATCACATCAAAACCAATCCCATTCGAAAAGTATGCAAGAATATTGATGAGGTCTGGACTTTTATTGAAGAAATGACAGAAAAGCGACAGAGCCTTCCATATGATATTGATGGCATTGTCATCAAAGTGAATGAAATGGATGCCTGGAATGAAATTGGAGAAACCTGAAGAAGTGATTACTCGATTGAAGGATATCAAGATTACTGTTGGACGTACGGGGAAAATTACACCCAATGCGGTACTGGAACCGGTTCGTGTGGCAGGAAGCTTGGTTAGTGCAGCCACTTTGCATAATGAAGATATGATCAAGAACAAGGATGTTCGTGTCAATGATTTTGTGGTCATTCGTAAAGCAGGCGATATCATTCCTGAAGTGGTACGTTCTTTACCTGAAAGAAGAGAGGAACATTCAGAAGCGTATGTTTTCCCAACGCTTTGTCCTGTCTGCGGTTCACAGCTTGTCCGTTATCCGGATGAAGCTGCTCACTACTGTATCAATCAGGACTGTCCTGCCCGTGTCAGTGAAAGCATCATTCATTTTGCCAGTCGGGAAGCCATGGACATCGATACACTGGGAAGCAAACGCGTGGAATTTTTCTGTGAACAGGGACTTTTAAAAAGTGTTGAAGATATTTATCATTTAAAAGATCAGCGTGAAACACTGATGAATCTTGAAGGCTTTCAGGAAAAGTCTGTCGATAAGCTTTTGGAAGCTATTGAAGCCAGCAAATCCAATCCGTTGGAGGATCTTATTTTTGGATTGGGTATCCGACAGGTTGGGAAAAAAGCAGCCAAGATATTGGCTCATCATTTCAAAAACATGGCAGTTTTTATGAGTGCAACAAAAGAAGAATTGACTGCTATTCGTGATATTGGTGAAGTAACTGCCATCAGTATCCTGGATTATTTCCAAAATGAAAGTAATGTTCGTATGATCGAGCATTTGAGGGATCTGGGATGTCGCATGGACAGTGATCAGCAGGAAATCACACAAAGTCTGTTTACAGGAAAAACAGTGGTCCTGACGGGAAGCTTAAGTCTTTTCACAAGAGATGAGGCAAAAGAAGTGCTTGAACGTTTAGGAGCGAATGTGACCGGTAGTGTTTCAAAAAAGACAGATCTTGTGATCTTTGGAGAAAATGCTGGAAGTAAACTGGAAAAAGCATTACAATTAAATATACAGACAATGGATGAGAAAACATTTCTGGAAGAGGTGAATCAATTTGAAAACCAATAAAAAGATCCTGATTTTCCTTACGGGAGTCCTTCTTCTTGCCGGATGTCAGAAAAAAAACCAGTCTGATGAATATGTCATTGTGGAGCCACTCAGAAAAGGCGATTATGGGTATCTCTTGCCATATGAATCGAATTCAACAAGTGTGATTCACAATAAATATCAGTCCAATAAGAAAGATACATATTTTATGGGAGAACAGGCACTTGAACTGGCAAAGAGTTATTTTGATTCCGGAAGTGTTTATGTTCGTGAAGGAAATGTACTGGAAAGTAATGAACTGGAACGATTTGATGCCAACTATCGCGGATTGGGACTTTTGAAGTTCAAAACGGATTATAATCCGGAAGGGTTGAATCCGGAAAAAGGAAACTATGTTCCAAGCGGTAGTGGTGTGGATATGTATAATGCCATTTTAGTCAGTGATGTTTACGAAACAGATTTTGTCAATGAAAATGGCGAATATGTAGGATTCCAGTTTACGATCGTTTTAAATGAAACCGTGTCATACCGTGATGCGAAAAAGAATGCAGATGGCAGCGTGGCAACTGACTCCAATGGAAATGTGATCTTGGAAGGAGAATCCAAGAGCATGAAACTGTCAGATGATCAGCTGTACAATTATGGAAGCATTGAAGCCGGTCAGCGTCTGGTCAATTATTTAAGAAACAATCATCCGGAAGTTGGCAATTTGCCGATTCATGTTTTGTTGTATAAAACAACTAGTTCAGGATCAAAAACCAGTGGTGTGTTTATTGGCCAGAGTTATGTCACGAACCGTTCATCAACTTCATATGACCGTATCCGTCAGGAATGGGTCTTTGCGCCAAGCGATCGTTTGAGTACATTAAACAGTGTACTTGCTGGACAGATGACGGCGGTAAAAAACGCATTGTTTGAACACTTTCCAAATGAAGTAGGTTATTATGGCCGTGTCTTTTTCCAAAATGATTTGGTCAGCAAAGTGGAGATTGAGATTTCACTGATAGGAAAAACCTATGTGGAAGTGCAAAGCCTGATACAATATATGGCAACACAAGCCCCAACGATCAGTGAGAATAAAACAGAACTCAGCATCCATATCAAGAGTGATGGAGAAATCATGGCCATCATTCATCGTGATTTTGGAAGCAATGATGTTATTGTTACATTAGGTTAAGGAGAAAATATGGAAAAATTCAGTAAGGAAATGTGGAAGAAACTGGCAAATCAGGTCATGTTTGATTTGAGTGATCAGGAATGTGAAGAATTGAGCCAGGAATTTGAGATCTATCTGAAACAGTTGGATCTGTTGAACAAAATCAACACAGAGAATGTGGAAGAAATGGTGTATCCATTTGATAATCCAACATCTTATATTCGAGATGATGAACATGTGGATGTCATTTCACAGGAAGATGCTATGAAAAATGTGCCATTTAAAAACGAAAACTATGTCATTGTACCAAAGGTGGTGAAATAATGAGATTTTCAGATTGCAAGAATGATGTAAGAAAAAATGTGGAGCTATGTGACAAACTGACTCATCTATCTCAGGAAAAACTCAATGCGGTAGTCACCTTTATTGACCCAGAAGAGCAGATCCAAGAAGTGGAAAAGAAAGACAGTTCTTTGCCTTTATACGGAATTCCGGTTGCCATCAAGGATAACTTTAATACGAAAGGAATTCGTACAACGGCCAGCAGCCGTATTCTGGATAATTATATTCCAATCTATGATGCAACCGTAGTGAAAAAACTGAAGGAAGCAGGAGCTGTTTGTCTCGTGAAGACCAGTATGGATGAATTGGGTATGGGAGGAACCAACTTAAATGCCTATACAGGAAAAGTCAACAATCCTTATGATGTGACACGTATTTCAGGGGGAAGTTCTGGAGGTAGTGCAGCCTTAGTGGCAGAAGGAGTCGTTCCTTGTGCTCTTGGAACAGATACAGGAGATTCTATCCGCAAACCTGCAAGCTATTGTGGTGTGGTAGGTATGAAACCTACATATGGAAGAATTTCACGTTATGGTGTCATTCCTTATGCTTCTAGTTTAGATCATGTCGGCTTTTTCACAACTTGTGTGGAAGATGCAGCCAGAATGCTGAAAGTATGTGCCGGAAGAGATGATCATGACCTGACATCCTCCTATGAACCAGTACCGGATTATGAAAGTCAATTAAACAGTGATCTCCATGGAAAGAAAATTGCTGTTTTAGAGAACGTCATGAGTTCGATTCAGGACCAAAGAATTGTGGATAACTTTAATGAAATGGTTGAAAAACTGAAAAAACGTGGTGCCATCGTAGAAAAAGTAACAATGGATGAAGCTTTGCTTCAGACACTTCTTCCAGTTTATCTGATCATTGCCAATGCGGAAGCATGCGCCAATCATTCCAATCTGGATGGGGTTCGTTTTGGAATGCGTGAAGAAGGAGAAAATCTGGAAGAAATCATGATTCATTCTCGTACCAAAGGATTCTCCAGTGCGGTTAGAAAACGTTTTGTATTAGGAAGCTATTCACTGTTTGTGGAGAATCAGGACAAACTGTTCCGTAAAGCACAGAAAGTACGTCGTGTTCTTGTCGATGCTTTCAGTAAGGTTCTGGATGAATATGACTGTGTAATGGCCAGTGCGGCTCCAACGATTGCACCACATCCAGAAGACAGCGTGGGTGAAAAAATGAGTGATACCTATCTTGTCGCAGAAAACTTTATGGTTCTTGGAAATATGTCAGGATATCCTTCTTTGACATTACCAAGTGGTTTTGTGGAAAACTGCCCAATTGGAATCAATTTGACCTGTAAAGCTTTTGATGAACAGACACTTTTGAATATTGCCAAAGCTATGGAAGAAGAAAGCGGGCTTGCTAATAAGACCGCAGGAGGTGCACGATGAACTTTGAAACTGTCATTGGAATTGAAATCCATTGTGAATTAAAAACACATACCAAAATGTTCTCAGCAGGACCTTCAAGTTTTGGAGAAAAACCTAACAGCTGTGTCAATGAAATTGATCTGGGAATGCCGGGATGTTTACCATCTTTGAATCGTCATGCGGTAGAGCTGGCACTTCGTGCCTGCATGGGAACTCATTGTGAAATTGATCCACTTCTGAAATTTGACCGTAAGAACTATTATTATTCTGATTTGCCAAAAGGATTTCAGATCACGCAGCAGTTCCATCCAATCGGAAAGAATGGCTATATTGAAATTCAGGTGGAAAATGAAACCAAGAAAATTCGTTTGAACCGTATTCACATGGAAGAAGATACGGCCAAGCAGTTCCATACTTCGACCTGCTCCATGATTGATTTCAATCGTGCCGGAACACCATTGATCGAAATTGTATCTGAACCGGATATGCGTTCAGGTGCTGAAGCAGCCGCTTATGTAGAAGAACTGAAAAACATGTTGTTTTACTTGGGTGTAAGTGACTGTAAGATGGAAGAAGGAAGCATGCGTTGTGATGTCAATGTTTCTATTCGTCCTGAAGGAAGTGACACTTTTGGAACCAAAACAGAAATCAAGAATCTGAACTCCATCAGCAATGTTCAGAAGGCCATTGATTATGAAGTGAGCCGTCAGAAAGAATTATTGTTGAATGGACAAAGCGTGGATCAGGAGACCAGACGTTTTGATGAAGCAACCAAGACGACAGTTCTGATGCGTAAAAAAGAAGGAAGTGTGGATTATAAATTCTTCCCTGAACCAAATATATTCCCAGTGCTTTTGGATAGAGCATGGATCGATTCCATTCAGAAGAATCTTCCGGAACTTCCAGCACAACGTAAAGAAAAGTATATGGAACAGTATGGTTTAAGTGAATATGATGCGTCTACACTGATTGCCAATAAAGAACTCTCTGATTTTTATGATGAAGTGGTCAAACATACTTCTGAATATAAACTGGCAAGCAACTGGTGTATGGTCGAATTGATGGCTGTTTTGAATAAGGAAAACCGTTCATTTGAAGAAAATGTATGTGTACCTGAACATTTGGCAGAAATGATCAATATGATCGTGAAGGGTGAAATTTCATCCAAACAGGCAAAAACAGTCTTTGAAGAAGTGGTGAAAGGAAAAGATCCAAAGAAAGTTGTGGAAGAAAAAGGCATGAAGCAGCTTTCAGATCCAAATGAGATCCTGAAACTTGTTACTCAAGTTCTGGATTCTAATGAACAAGCCATTGTAGACTTTAAAAATGGAAAAGATCGTGCTGTCGGAGCTCTTGTCGGTCAGATCATGAAGCTCAGCAAAGGACAAGCGAATCCTAAACTTGCAAATCAAATTCTGATGGAAGAATTGAAGAAAAGATAAAAATCGGTTACAATGGAAACAAGGAGATTGAAATTATGGAAAACAACAAGAATACTGGAAAGAAAAAACCACATATTGTTCTGGTTTTAGTCATATTGGTTCTCTTGGTTCCTGTTCTTATTTTAGGAGCTGTAGTATTGAGTTCTCTTGAGGACTCTTCAAAACCGGTGGTGGGTCATCGATATGAGAATGAACTGGATCCGGCTATTACTGAAGAAAACATTCAGGCTCTTGAAAATGCTTTGGTGTTTGAAGGTGTAGATGCTGTTCAGGTAAATTTTAAAACAGCTCGAGTAGCTATTTTGATTGATGCCGCGGATGATGCAAGTGCTGCAAAGATTGAATCTCTCATCAATCAGGCTTATGCCAAGGTCAATGAAATACTACCGATTGATACTTATTTCACTAACAAAGTGATTGATAAAGAAAACTACACAAAGATGTATGATCTTCAGATTGATGGATACAATATCCTGTCTGGTGAAGGGCAGATTCATTATGTGCTGACCAAAACCGGAGCTTC
>CAMEUL010000068.1 GCA_945938205.1 uncultured Traorella sp.
AGGCATGATCTTCTGGCCACTTGCCAACATCAGATTCTGCAGAATACGATCAACATCTTTGGTAGTCTCGAAGAACTGTTTGTATTCCTCATTTTCATCAAAGTTAAAATATGCGGTATTTTCATAGTAACGCTTACCAAACTCTTTCAGAACCCAAGTTTTACCCACTTGACGAACACCCTTCAAGATCAAAGGTTTACGATACACAGAATTCTTCCGTTCCAGCAGTTTTTTCAGAATAAATCGTTCCATAAACTCACCCCTCACACTATTATTGGAGATTTAGTATCTCTCAATCACATTTTTATTATATAAGAAAGTATTAAAAAAGCAACCAAAATCACAGAATTATAGAGAAAATGTGGTGGTTTAATCACACTTTTATAATAATTTATGTATCAGAAGCCTTCCGCTATGTTAGGTGGTTGGAGCATGTCATGTGATGCTATAGATTACATATATCCATTTTTCTATTTAGATTTCTTTTCCTTCTTCATTGAAAAACTCAAATAATTGGCTATAATATAAGAACAATCGGAGGTTACTATGATTGATGTTTTGATCGATGCTTGCTTGGATACAGTTAAGATTGTTCCGTTTCTATATTTATCCTATTTGGTATTAGATTTCATAGAAAAAAGAAGTTCTACTTATCAGCTGAATTTCCTCTTTCTGAAACACCTAGGACCCTTATTTGGTGCACTGTTAGGATGTGTGCCTCAATGTGGATTCAGTGTGATTGCCGCAAGTCTTTTCGCACAGAAAGGCATTAGTCCTGGGACACTGGTGGCTTGTTTTATCTCTACCAGTGATGAAGCGTTGCCTATCTTCTTATCGAATCCCAGTCAGTATAAGCAACTAGGAATCTTTCTTGTGGTAAAGGTTTTGATTGCGGTAGTGGCAGGATATCTGTTAGACTTTATATATCACAGAAATGTGAATGAAGAGGATGATTTTGAGATTGAAGTCGATGGAATCTGTAACTGCAGTCAGAACAGTTTTGTGAATGCTTTGTATAAAACAGGAAAGACGATCTTCTTTATCTTTCTGATCAATCTTGGTTTAGGAACTGTCATTTATTTGATTGGAGAAGAAACACTTGTTTCCTTATTATCTGTACATAAGATCCTTCAACCAATGATTGCGGCGCTTTTAGGTTTTATCCCAAATTGTGCTATTTCTATTTTGTTTGTTCAGTTATATACGATGAATGCCTTATCGTTTGGAAGTATGATTGCTGGTTTATGTACCGGTGCCGGTGTTGGTATGGCGGTATTGTTTAAAAACAATCAGAACATGGAAGAAAACTTCATGCTTTCAGGTTATATGTATCTTGTTGCATTATTCAGTGGAATACTTTTAGATCTGTTTTTATAGGAGGGTATATGAAACTTCTTGTTGGTTTAGGAAATCCTGGAAAGGAATATGAAAAGACACGTCATAATGCAGGTTTTATGTGCGTGGATGAAGTAGCAAAGAAATGTTCTTTGAATTTTGATACGAAGAAATTTAAAGCTTTGATGGCTGTTGGAAATATTCAAGGTGAAAAAGTCATCTTGATGAAACCACAGACCTATATGAATCTTTCCGGAGAAGCGGTTGGAGAATGTGTTCGTTATTTCAACATTCCGCTTGAAGATATTTGTGTGATCATGGATGATCTAGATCTTCCGATTGGCAAGATCCGCCTTCGTGAAAAAGGAAGCAGTGGCGGTCAAAATGGTGTGAAAAATATCATTGCTCATTTAGGAAGCCAGGAATTCAAAAGGATCCGTATTGGAATCGGACATGATCGAAAATATGATACCAAGGATTATGTATTGGGGAAAATCGGAAAGGAAGATGCGAAAGACTTTGAGGACGCCATCAGTCGAGCCAGTAATGCCGCCTATGATTTCATCACCTCACGTCCTTTCAATCGCATCATGGGTGACTATAATTGAAGCTTATTGAAAAACTGTTTCATAACCCAGCCGTAGAAACATTAGCACGTGGTGAAGATCATGTAGGAAATCTTGATCCTGTGAGCGAAGCCCTGTTACTGGCAGCCACTTATGAAACAAATCAAAAACGAATGCTGATCGTCAAAAGCAATCTCTATACAGCACAGAAACTGGTGGAAAAACTGACCCCCCTCACCAGTGCCAGAGTGCTGCTTTTTGGCGTTGAGGAAAGCTTGCGTGTAGAAGCCATTGCTTCTTCTCCTGAAACCAAGGCAAGTCAACTGGAATGCATGAATGCGATGCTGGAAGGGGAAGTGGATATCGTTGTCACACATGCGGCAGCGTTAATTCGCTATTTGCCAGAAGTTTCATTCTTCAAACAATGTTCCTTGCATCTTACTGTCAATCAGACCATTTCATTGGAAGAACTTAAGGAACGTTTGTTTTATGCCGGATATGAAACGGTCTCTCGTGTAGATCAGCCTTTGACTTATGCATCACGTGGAGGGATTGTAGATGTCTTCTCCATGAATCAAAATGATCCTATTCGTATCGAATTCTTTGACAATGAAATTGAATCTATCCGTACGTTTGATGTCGTAACTCAGCGTACTAAAACTGTCATCGATGAAGTCAGCATCATTCCTGCTACTGATTTATTATTCAGTGAGGATGATATTGCTGATATCGTATCCAAGGGAAATGAAGCTCTTGAAAAAGCAAAGAAAACAAAAACAGAACTGATTCGTGAAATGCTGGATGAGACGATCAATGCCGATTTTGATGGATTATTAAATCATGTGAAAGAAAATCATTATTATCGTTATTTTGCTTTATGCAATCATGAAACAACACTCAAAGATTATTTTGAAGATGCGATTATTTACTTGTGTCCTCAAGATGAGATCCATGAGAAAATCAAACGTTTAAATGAAGAAACGATTACATATATTCAAGAACTTGCACAGGAAGGAAAAGCTCTGCCGATCTTTTCTATGTTTGCTTCCTTGGATAAAGCCTTAGAAAATCATTCTGTTGTGGAAACTCAGTCCTTTTTAGATGTGAAACAGCCAATAATGAGTGGCATCAATCCTTTAGATATTGCGGATCTTTCATTAGAACTAAAACTGAAGGAATGTGCAAATCAGTCTCATAAGAATTGTGTTGTTTTATGTTTAAGTGCTTCTGAAATTAAGATCGTTACACAAACACTGAATAACATGAATGAATCGTTTGATGTGATTGGTGAAGAGGATGATCTTGTTTTAGGACTTCATCTGATGGAAAAAGAAATCAGTGATGGATTTAGCTGTACTTATGAACATTTGATCGTTTATTCTTCTAAAGAACTGTTTAATGCGAAAAAAATCATTGGAAAACATGTCAATAAGTTCAATAAAGCTGAAATCTTAAAAAGCTATGATGCTTTATCCAAAGGGGATTATGTGGTACATCAGCAGCATGGTATTGGAATGTACAATGGCATCGTGACTCGTGAAACCAATAATCTGCATAAAGATTATCTGGAAATTATTTTTAAAGGAAATGATGTTTTATATGTTCCTTTGGAACAGTTCCGTTTGGTGCGTAAATTCATTTCTAAGGAAGGTGCTACACCAAAACTGAATAAACTGGGAAGCAATGAATGGACCAACACGAAAAAGAAAATCAGTGAAAGTGTTCATGAGTTAGCCCAGCGTTTAGTTGCCCTCTATTCACTAAGAGAAGAGAATATCGGTTTTGCTTTTTCTAAAGATGGAGAAGATCAGAAAAACTTTGAAGATGCCTTTGAGTATGAACTGACTGATGATCAGAAAAAAGCCGTCAATGAAATGAAAAAAGACATGGAATCTTCAAAACCTATGGATCGTCTTTTATGTGGTGATGTGGGCTTTGGGAAAACCGAAGTGGCCATTCGAGGAGCCTATAAAGCAGTCCATGATGGCAAACAGGTGGCATTTTTATGTCCTACGACAATCTTAAGTCAGCAGCATTACAAGGTCTTTAAGAAACGTTTCATGAATGAAGCCGTCAATATTGAAGTATTAAACCGTTTTGTCTCCACGAAGGATACCACCCGTATCTTAAGAGAAGTGCGAGAAGGAAAAGTCGATATTTTGATTGGTACCCATCGTATCTTAAGTAAAGATGTTGTATTCAAAGATCTGGGCTTTTTGATTATCGATGAAGAACAGCGTTTTGGTGTTCAACATAAAGAAAGAATCAAGGAGTTGAAGACCAGCATTGATGTACTTTCACTGTCAGCTACACCGATACCTCGTACACTTCAGATGTCACTTATTGGCGTGCGTGGTCTTTCTCAATTGGATACTCCACCGAAAAACAGACAAAGCGTACAAACCTATGTCTTAGAAAAAAATCCATCCTTGATCTATGAAATCATTCAGCGTGAACTCTTGCGTGATGGACAGGTTTTCTATCTCTACAACAATACCAAAGATATTTATTCTGTTGCGACAAAAATCAAACAGGCTTTGGATATTGATGTAGGAGTGGTTCATGGAAAGATGGACAAGGATTCCATTGAAGATGTCATGATGCGTTTCATTAATAATGAATTCAAAGTACTCGTATGTACAACCATCATTGAAACAGGAATCGATATTCCAAATGCCAATACGATCATTATTGAAAATGCGGATACGTTTGGATTGTCTCAGCTCTATCAGATCAAAGGACGTGTGGGACGAAGCGATCGTTTAGCCTATGCTTATCTTTTCTATAAGCCACAAAAACAGCTCAGTGAAATAGCGGAAAAACGATTGAAAGCCATCCGCGAATTTGCGACACTTGGAAGTGGTTATCGTATTGCCATGCGTGATCTTACCATTCGAGGAGCCGGAGATATGCTGGGAGAGAAGCAGGCAGGCTTTATTGATACGGTTGGAATTGACATATATATTGAGATGCTGAATGACGCGATCAATGAAGAAAAAGGCATCGTGAAAAAAGTGCCAAAGGTCATCAAGAAAAACAATGTTTCAGTTGATGCCTATATTCCAAAACACTTCAGTGAAGAGGATTATGAGAAAATCAGTTTCTATCAGAAAATTGACAGCATTGAAACCAAACAGGATCTCTTAGAAATGATGGATGAAACCAAAGATACCTATGGTAATCTTCCAAAAGAAGTGCAATACTTATTTGAAAAGAGAAGACTGGATATCTTAGTAAGTGATGAGACAGTTGAAAACTTCAAGGAATTGCCAAAAGAAGTCGAACTGACTTTCACTCAAAATTATTCCAATACCTTAGATGGTGTCAAATTGTTTGAAATTATCACATCCATTTCCCGGGAAATTGTTGTTCGTTACAGTCAGAATAAAATGAAATTCAGGATTCCTAAGAAGAAAGAATGGCTGGAACAGGTCATCGAAATCATTGAAAGAAGCAAAGAAGCGGTTAAGAGTGATGCATAATCACTCTTTTTGATTAAAAAAGAGTCTCTTGTCTATACTAATCGTGTAGGAGAAATAATATGAAAGCAACCGGAATTGTAAGAAGATTGGATGACTTGGGAAGACTGGTCATTCCAAAGGAAATACGTAAACAATATCATTTAAAAGAAGGAGATTCCATCGAATTCTATATAGAAAATGAAAAAATCATTCTTGAGAAATATGATGTGCTTTCTTCTAAAGAAAACGATATTTTAAAAATGTGTGAAACACTGGAAAACATGTATAAGACCAAAGTATATTTTGTACATCAAAAAATTCTGGGAAATGAAGAAATGCCAAGTCCCCGTTTTCTGGAGAAATGTCACAGTTATCGAGTAACATCTTTTCGAGACGAGAAAATTCGTATGTCGGATACACATACCGAAAGTGGCATGATTTACCCGGTCGTGATTGAAGGCTATTGGCAGGGAAGTTTTGTAATCTTCACCAATGAGGAAAAACAGTATGCAGGTGTAGAAGCTTTCAGTGCTTTTCTTGCCTGTAAATATCAGCTTTAATTATGGTTTTATTAGATATCTAAAATTTTAGGCTATCTTGAAATTTACTAGGTTAATCGCTTCGTTTTGATTTTTGATGAGTTTTGAAATCTCGTTTAATTTCTTAACAAATAGAAAAGGTTGATTATCCAGAGTTTTCTGTGTAAGAATATTTCAATGAAATTGAGGTTACCACTATCATTTTGGATCAAATCATGAAATCGATGTTAGATACCTATATATGTGAATTGATTGAATGTGTTAGTATACTAAACTCATAGCGAGCAGAAATCCATAACTCATTTACTTAGATAGGAGATAATGATTTAGAATAGCTGCATTGAAGGAAAGAATAATTGCATAAAGCAAATTATGAGTAATGAAAATGGATGTAATAATTTCGAGAGAGCTAGAAATGAATTCATGTATTTCCAAAATCAATATGGCACCTATTCTCTTGTAGAATACAAACATGTCATTAATATAAAAAATATAAAAGAGGATCCAATAAAAAAGAGAAAAAGAATGATTCTTTCTCTCTTTATTACTTCATTTATTGCCTATAAATCTTCATCGGTTATTTTTGACAGAAACCTACTATTTTTAAAGGACCTACATTTTTAATCATTTAGATTATTTGGTGCCTCAATTCCTATAAATTCAAGTCCATTACTGGTTCTTGTAAATGTTGAAACGTGTGTATCTTCAATAAAGATCAATGATTGCTGATAGTAAACAAGTGTCACGCTTTGATCATCAAAAATGATCTTATACACATTATCACTATCTGTTCTCTCTACATTTCCTTCCTTATAAAATCCATTTTGCTGATACCAATAAGCATCATTTTCATGGTTGATCACCAAATACTGAGCATCCATCATGGCTTTGTCATCAGTAATAAAGGAACCATGTAATTTATCTGGATTTTGATAATTGTGGAGTTCTTGTGTCAAACGGAAATTATAAAACAATAGAAGAACACATATTGCACACAATAATACAATGATAATTTCTTTAAACTTTTTTTTCATATTGATTTTGGTTATAGAGTATCTTAGTAGTTCCTTTGGCAAAAATAGACGTTTCTCCAAGACTGTTGGTATAATACGTTATGTATGGTTTACAATCATAAGTTTTTTCAACATACAATTTGTAATAGTTTACTGTATCAGGCACTGATGTAGCAACAATACTGGATACTTTCAAATTATTTGGTAATGATTTGTTTGTGGATAATAATAATGTATTCATTTCTTCATTAATAGAAAGGGTATTATCAAACCTCGTCATGCCATCTATTTGATATGTTGGAGTAAAAGCAATTGTTGAAGACAAAATTAAATATTTTAATGATTTTAACATAATCTTCCTTTCGTTATTTAAAAAAACTTTCGAAACGATTAATGTAAACATACAGATTATATGAATATAGGCATTATTTTTTAACTATGTGTTCACGAAAAAGCAAATAAATATTTGAACTATAATAATCTTCATGTGCTGTAGCGTTTTGAATAACTACCAAGACAGTGAAGAGAAACTACTTATTACCATGTTCCCACCCCTTTTATTCAAACTTATTATATAAAAAGTAAATTAATAAAGCAAATGAAATTAAATACTACTATTGGTTGGGCCTTTAATCTTTTCAATCCAATCAAAGCATGGTAAACTGATTGCGAGGTGGAACATGCGATTAGATAAATATTTAAAAGTAGCCCGCATTTCTAAAAGAAGAGCTATTGGCAAGGAGTTAGCGGACAATCAGCGAGTACTTATCAATGGGAAAGTGGCCAAACCCAGCAGTGATGTCAAGGAAGGCGATATTTTGACCATTTATTTTGGCCAAAAGGAATTGACACTGAGAGTCTT
>CAMEUL010000069.1 GCA_945938205.1 uncultured Traorella sp.
GAACAACAAAAATCAGCGCCAGTTTATTTTTGGCCATATAAGACATCACACGTTTTAGTGTCTCGACTGGATTATTTGGCTTTTTCATTATTCGCTCACCACCCCTCTATTTTGAGATTCATATACTTCGCGATAGATTTCACTGCTTTCCAGCAATTGTTCATGTGTACCCACATCGACGATCTTACCATCGTCAAATACAAGGATACGATCGGCATCCTGCACTGAAGAAATACGCTGTGCAATGATGAGTGTCGTCATGCCTTTCAGATTTTCTCTCAACTCTTTTCGAATGCTGGCATCCGTTGCGGTATCCACTGCACTGGTGGAATCATCTAAGATCAGTATCTTTGGCTTTTTCAAGAGAGCACGAGCGATACATAAACGCTGTTTCTGGCCACCGGATACGTTGGTCCCACCCTGTTCAATATGAGTTTCATATCCATCCGGGAAATCCATGATGAAGTCATGGGCATTGGCAACCTTGCAGGCTTCCATGCATTCTTTTTCACTTGCTTCAAGATTTCCCCATCGCAAGTTTTCCAAAATGGTTCCGCTAAACAGTACATTTTTCTGAAGTACCATACTGACCGCATCACGCAAAGTATCAATTTGAATATCCTTGACATTGCGTCCATCTACCAGCACTTCTCCGTTTAAAACATCATATAGACGAGGAATCAGCTGTACGAATGTGGATTTGCTGGATCCGGTTCCTCCAATGATTCCTATCGTTTCTCCGGCATTGATCTTGATATTGATATTTTCAAGCACCAATGAATCCGGATCATTTTTGTAAGAAAAATCAACATTTCTAAATTCAATGCTTCCTTTTTGAACTGCAAAACCACTGCTGGATTCTTTATCTGTAATATCGATTTTCTCATCAAGTACTTCATAAATTCGTTTTAATGAAGCACTTGAAATTAAGACATTGACAAAGATCATGCTCAACATCATGAGTGACATCAAAATCTGAGTGACATAAGTAATGAAACTCATCAGTTCTCCTGTTTGCATGTTTTGGTTCATAACAAGTTCTCCACCAAACCACAGAATCAGTAAGATACACAGATAAGTTGTAAACTGCATGATTGGCATATTCCAGATAACAACTTTTTCAGCTCTCAAGGATGCATTCATGAGTTCATCATTGCTTAATTTGAACTTGGCCTTTTCATAAGCACTTCTTACATATGCCTTCACAACTCTGATGCCTGTCAGGTTTTCCTGAACATCACTGTTTAAACTATCATATTTCACTAGCATTTTCCCAAATAAAGGAAAAGCTTTCATTACGATCAGATACAATGCGATTCCTAAAATTGGAACTACAAACAGGAATATCATAACTAATTCAGAATTAATTCTAGTTGCCATGATCATCGTAACAATTAACATGATTGGACTTCTTACCGCCATTTTATTCAGCATCAGAAACATGTTCTGAACGTTATTAACATCCGTTGTGGCACGAGTAATCAGAGAAGGAGTTGAGAAATGATCTATGTTAGAAAAAGAAAAAGTCTGGATCTTGTCAAACAATGCTTTTCTCAATTTGCTTCCAAAGCCCATACCAGCAACAGCACTCGTTCTGGCACCTAAAGCTCCACAAGTCAAAGAAATCATTGCTAAGAGCAGCATGATTCCTCCTATTTTCAATACATAACCTAAATCTTTGTTAGCTACCCCTATATCAATGATTTTTGCCATATAAAATGGAATCATGATTTCCAATACAGCTTCGAGTGTCATTGCGACAATACAGATCAGGGCATATTTTTCATAACCTTTTAAATAAGGGCGTAACGCTTTGATCATTTTCATTGGGATTCTCCTTTCCTTATTGATTCATTCAGCTTGATCAAAAGTTCGAGTAGTGTTTCTTTTTCCTGCTGAGTCAGACATGCAAAAACTTCTTCATCAAAAGCATCAAAGTTTTTGCGGCAAGCCTGTGATTTACGATATCCCTCTTCCGTGATGGTAATCTGAGTATTCCGCTGATCCTTTTCATCGGTTTTCTTTTCCAGATATCCTTTTTTCACTAGTCGCTTCACACTGGTTGCGACACAAGGGGGTGTTACATCCAGATCTTGAACAATCTGTCGTTGTGTGCAACATCCTCTCTGTGATACTGTTTCTAGGATTGGCAGTTGGCCATAAAACAATCCTTCATCTTCCATAATTTTCTGAATATGGTTTCGATGTTCTTTATTAAATCGATGCATTAGAGCAATGATTTCTCTCGGTTTCATTGACTCACCTCCATTTATTTAACCGTTTAACTATTAATCGGTTAAATAATACTCTTTTATATTTTTTATGTCAATACAATCGTCAAATTTTGATCAGTTTATTTTTGAATTGCCATCTATTTGATTTATGCACTTTTAATTCAATCGACTTTATGGCATAATGTGGATACATGCTTGTTGATTGAAAGAAGGTGTTTTTATGGATAAAAAAATCATATTGGATGAAGATGGGATGAGACGATCCTTGACCCGTATGTCACATGAAATCATTGAACATAACAAAGGCGTGGAAAATCTGATCTTGGTAGGCATCAAGACACGTGGTCAATATCTTGCAAATCGTATCGCCGACTTCATCGAAAAAGTAGAAGGTGTACGTCTTGATACATATGCACTGGATATAAAAGCATGGCGAGATGATGTCGATGAAAGACATCCTTTGCCAACTATTGATTTCTCAGTGCAGGATAAAAAAGTAATTCTTGTGGATGATGTGCTTTTTAAAGGAAGAACCGTACGAGCTGCTTTGGAGGGGATACTTCATTATGGACGTGCCAAAGAAATCCAGCTAGCGGTTCTTGTGGATCGTGGACATCGTGAACTTCCAATTCGTGCTGATTATGTCGGTAAGAATATTCCTAGTTCACTTGAAGAAAACATTCGTGTTCAAGTTAAAGAATGTGATGAAACAGACTGTGTGCTGTTAGAAAGGAAGTAATATGAATACAACTCGCTTTGTGGAATTTGCGAAGAAACTATATGCCATTGATTCTCCGAGTGGCTATACAAAAAAAGCCATTGACTTTCTTGAAGAAAAAGCCAAGGAACTAGGATATGCTACATCTAAAAATCAGAAAGGAAATCTTCATATCTTTATTGAAGGAAAAAATCATGACTATAAGGTAGGAGTCAGTGCCCATACCGATACTCTGGGTCTTATGGTTCGTTCTATCAATCCCGATGGAACACTTCGTTTTACCAATATTGGAGGACCAATCCTGCCTACACTGGATGGCGAATACTGTCGCATTATTACTAGAATTGGTAAAACTTATACAGGAACTATTCTCTCTACTTCTCCTGCAGTTCATGTGTTCAAGGATGCAGCGACTGCTCCAAGAAATGCGGATACCATGCTGGTGAAAATTGATGAAATCGTAAAGACCAAGGAAGATGTGGAAAAACTAGGAATCATGAATGGTGATATTATTGCCATTGATCCAAAAACTACATTTACAGACAGTGGATTCATCAAAAGCCGTTTTCTGGATGATAAGATCAGTGTCTGTACCTTGTTTGAAATCCTGTCCATCTTGAAAGAAGAAAACATTCAGCCAGATTTTGATACGACCTTCATTATTACAACTTATGAGGAAGTAGGACATGGCGCCAGTCATCTTCCTGAAATCAATGAATTGCTGACATGTGATATGGGATGCATTGGTGCAGATCTTGCCTGTACGGAATATGATGTCAGCATCTGTGCTAAGGACAGTGGTGGTCCATATGATTATGAAATGGTCACAACGCTCATTGAACTGGCAAAAAAGGAAAAGTGTTCCTTTGCCGTAGATATTTACCCATTCTATGGTAGTGATGTCGATGCAGCCTTAAGTGGAGGTAATAATATTAAAGGTGCTTTGATAGGACCTGGAGTTGCCGCCAGTCATGGTATGGAACGTACGCATATGCAGGCGATTGAATCTACCATCAAATTGATCTTAGCTTACTTAACAAAATAAAAAAAAGAACTGGATTTCATAACGAAATCCAGTTTTTATAATTATTTATTTGTTTAATGTTTTCTTGATCAGTTCTTCTACTTCTTGAGCAGTTGATAATGTAATGGCTTCTTCTGCAAGTTTTTCCATTTCACTCTTCTTGAGTGAAGTAATCATCTTACGTGCTGGAAGGATAGAAGTAGCACTCATGGAGAATTCATCAAGTCCTAATCCTAAGAGAACTGGAGCTGCCATAGCATCCCCTGCCATTTCTCCACACATACCAACCCAACGTCCATGTTTGTGAGCACCATCAATGGTCATCTTGATCAGACGCAATAAGGATGGATTCAATGGCTGATACAGATAAGAAACTTTTTCACTCATACGGTCAGCTGCCATAGAGTACTGTACGAGGTCGTTTGTTCCAATAGAGAAGAAATCTGCTTCCTTCGCAAAGTTGTCAGCATTCACTGCAGCAGCAGGAATTTCAACCATCATACCAACTTCAATAGAATCACTGACTTCAACACCTTCTGCAATCAGTTTTGCTTTTTCTTCTTCAAATACAGCTTTTGCATCACGGAATTCATTCAATGTAGCAATCATTGGGAACATGATGCAAAGTTTTCCGTATTTAGAAGCACGAATCAAGGCTCTTAATTGAGTTCTGAAAATGTCTTTTCTGTCAAGGCATAAACGAATCGCACGATAACCGAGGAATGGGTTCATTTCTTCAGGGAATGTGAAGTAAGAAAGTTTCTTGTCACCACCGATATCCAATGTACGAACAACGACTTTCTTTCTATTCATTCCTTCTAATACTGTTTTATAAGCTTCAAACTGTTCTTCTTCTGTTGGGAAATCCTGTGAATTCATGTAGAGGAATTCTGTACGGTACAGACCGACACCTTCTCCACCATTATTGATAACACCTTCAACATCCTTTGGTGTACCAATATTTCCAGCCAATTCTACCTGATGTCCGTCCAATGTAACAGATTTTGCATTCAACAGAACTTTCAATGCTTCTTTTTCTTCTTTGAAAGCTTGTGCTTTAGCTTCATATTCTTTAATTGTTGCTTCATCCGGATTTACGATCACTTCTCCGTTTACAGCATCCAGGATCATCATATCTCCATGTTCACATGCTTCCAGAACACCAGCGCATCCTACAACAGCAGGAACTTCAAGTGAACGAGCCATAATTGCAGAGTGAGATGTTCTTCCACCGATAGCTGTCGCAAATCCTTTCGCAAACTTGTTCAGCTGGGCTGTATCTGATGGAGTAAGATCATGTGCCACGATCACAGAATCTTCATCTACCAAAGAAAGATTTGGAATTAGAACACCTAACAGATTACATTTCAAACGGAATGTCACGTCTTTCACATCAGCTGCTCTTTCTCTGAAATAATCATTATCCATTGATTCAAACATGGCAACTGTGTTTCCTGCCACAACGTCTGCTGCATATTCTGCATTGACACGATCATTTTCGATCATTGCAATGATCTGTCCAGCAAAATCAGGATCCCCTGCCATCATTAAATGTGCATCAAATACAGCTAATTCTTCATCTGACAGTTTTCCTTCAGCCTGTGCTTTAATAGCTTCGATATCTGCTTTTGTCTTCTCCAAAGCTTTATTGAACTTGTCAACTTCACTTGTTGGATTGACTCCTTCCTTTTTTTCAATGGTTACGACAGGTTGTTCCAGTTTATAAACCTTTGCAATGGCGTAACCTGCAGAAGCAGCAATACCTTTTAACATACTTTTTCCTCCTTAGTAAATTATAACTTCTATCTGTTTTTATTCTCTCCCTTCTTACAAGTGTAGCCAATAAACAAATGCTTAAATTGCCTTTGATTTTTTCCGGTAATATGTGGATTTTTTAAAATATTTTTGCCACCATTTCTTTTCCCTTTCTTCCAAGAAATCATATCGTATGATCAACTCATATTCTCTTGGAAGCAAAGATACGATTTGATCAATGTAAGACACAAATTCAGCTTCGCGATCCAGCATGTATTTTTTTGCTTGAGGCCGTTCTCCTTCCTTCATTTGCAGTTTCACATCCCGGTACATTTTTGACACATATTGTACCACTTCTATCTTTTCATTCATATATTTCCCTCCATGGTAACATTAAAAATAAAAAAAATAATTTTGTCAAATGTCTAAATTTGCTCTATTAGGTGTTTTTTGGGACATTTTTTCTATTTCCTTTTATTTTTTCAAAATAAGTGTTGACTGAAAGCGCTTCCCTCGTTATGATAACCCACGTAGAGTGTTACTGGTCATGCAGGCATTAACTATGAAATTGTCTTTTTTTAGGATAGTTTTCATTAGTTAATGCCTTTTTGTTATCTAAAGAAAACAGAAGGGAGGAAATATGAAAGACATGATTTTTAAAGTCCTGCAGCGTGTAGGCAGAAGCTTTATGCTTCCAATTGCTATTCTTCCGGTAGCCGGATTGTTTTTAGGAATTGGAGGATCATTCACTAATGCAACAATGGTAGAAGCATATGGATTGACTTCCATTTTGGACGAAGGAACCTTCATGTATGCCATCCTTACTGTTTTAAGCAAGTGTGGAGACATTGTATTTGCAAATCTGCCACTTTTGTTTGCAATGGGATTTGCCATCGGAATGGCAAAGAAAGAAAAAGAAGTTGCGGCTCTTTCAGGTGCACTTGCTTTCTTTATCATGCATACTGCTATCAGTGCCATGCTGAATGTTACGGGTATTGCTGAAAGCCTGCCAAATGGTTCTATTACTAATGTTGTTGGAATTGAATCCTTACAGATGGGAGTATTTGGTGGTATTATTGTTGGCCTGGGTGTTGCTTATTTACAAAAATGAACTACCTCAAGTCTTAAGTTTCTTTGGAGGAACTCGTTTTGTTCCTATCGTATGTTCAGTTACTTATCTGATCATTGGTATCTTGATGTTCTATATCTGGCCAACCATTCAAAATGGTATCTATGCCGTTGGTGAACTGGTAAGAAATTCAGGATATGCCGGAACTTTCCTCTATGGTCTGATTAAAGAGCCTTGATTCCATTTGGATTGCATCATGTCTTCTATATGCCTTTCTGGCAGACAGCTGTGGGTGGTACCGCAACAGTATGTGGAGCTTATGTTGAAGGAGCACAGAATATCTTCTTTGCAGAGCTTGGCTGCCCAACAACTACCCTCTTTAATACTGAAGCTACTCGTTTTATGGCTGGTAAGTTCCCTTTAATGATTTTCGGTCTTCCAGGTGCTGCTCTTGCAATGTACAAATGTGCTAAAACTGAAAAGAAACAGATTGCCGGTGGCTTACTGTTATCAGCTGCCTTAACCAGCTTGCTGACGGGTATTACTGAACCTTTGGAATTCACTTTCCTGTTTGTTGCTCCACTTCTGTATGTGCTGCATTGCATTTTTGCCGGACTTGCCTACATGCTGATGCATATCTTCAAGGTAGGTGTCGGAATGACCTTCTCAGGTGGTCTGATCGACCTTTCTCTGTTTGGTATCCTTCAGGGCAATGCGAAAACCAACTGGTACTGGATTGTTGTAGTTGGTATTGTTTATTTCATTGTTTACTATTTTGTATTCCGTTTCCTAATCACAAAAATGAACCTGAAAACAACCAGGTCGTGAAGATGAAAACGAAGAAACAAAACTGTATACACGTGCCGATGTCAATGCCAGAAATGAATCTGCTTCAACAGGTACTGATTCTATGAGTGCTATGATCGTTAAA
>CAMEUL010000070.1 GCA_945938205.1 uncultured Traorella sp.
TTTACTCCGGCACAGAAGGGGTCGATACCCCCTACACCTAGCATTCATCGTTTACAGTGTGGACTACCAGGGTATCTAATCCTGTTTGCTCCCCACACTTTCGAGCCTCAGCGTCAGTTAAAGCCCAGTAGGCCGCCTTCGCCACTGGTGTTCCTCCGAATATCTACGCATTTCACCGCTACACTCGGAATTCCGCTTGCCTCTACTCCACTCAAGAATAACAGTTTCAACTGCAGTTTATGGGTTGAGCCCATAGTTTTCACAGCTGACTTGCTATCCCGCCTGCGCTCCCTTTACACCCAGTAATTCCGGATAACGCTTGCCACCTACGTATTACCGCGGCTGCTGGCACGTAGTTAGCCGTGGCTTTCTGGTAAGGTACCGTCACTTGCCATGCATTCCCTCATCGCAACATTCTTCCCTTACAACAGAGCTTTACAACCCGAAGGCCGTCTTCACTCACGCGGCATTGCTCGGTCAGGGTTCCCCCCATTGCCGAAAATTCCCTACTGCTGCCTCCCGTAGGAGTTTGGGCCGTGTCTCAGTCCCAATGTGGCCGTTCACCCTCTCAGGCCGGCTATGCATCATCGCCTTGGTGGGCCGTTACCTCACCAACTAGCTAATGCACCGCAGATCCATCTATCAGTGTTGTATCCCAACTTTAATAAACAGAAGATGCCTCCTGTTTACCTATCCGGTATTAGCAGACGTTTCCATCCGTTATCCCAGTCTCATAGGCAGGTTATCTACGTGTTACTCACCCGTTCGCCACTCATTCCGAGAAAAGCAAGCTTTCCTCTTCCTGCGTCCGACTTGCATGTATTAGGCATGCCGCCAGCGTTCATCCTGAGCCAGGATCAAACTCTCCATTTGATTTGACTCTTTTTGAACGAACTCGCGTTCGTTGTTTTCCTTTATTTTTGAATTGACGTTTCTTGTTCAGTTTTCAAAGAGCGTTGCACTCCGTGAGTGCTTGTATATAATACCACTCCCTTCCCTCCCTGTCAACGCTTTTTTCTATTTTTTTTTCACTTTTTTCTTCCACGTTTATTGAAAAAGTAAATACAACTCACTTCTATTTATTTATCAATAATTATTTTCTTTTCCCAGTAAACGCATCACTGCTTCGACTTTCCTTTTTTCATCTTCAGAAAAGTGTATTTTTCTTTTGTTTAATGCTTTAAATAAGAACTGTTCACTTTCTGTTTCAATAAAATCATCTGTAGGATATTGCTTCATCAAAGCAATAAGTAAAGGTAATGGCAAACTTTCTACTAAATGATCAACATCCTCCTCAAATAGATTTCCTTCTTGAAGAATATCCAACAGATCCATCATAGAATAAACTTCTTTCAGTATAAGTGTCGTTTTTTCCTCACTTTTCTCCAACTCCCACATCTTATCTAACAATTCTCTATATTTTTTATCTTCCATTCTTTCTTCATAAAAGAAAAGTATTTTTGATTCTTGTTCAGGATAAAAAGGAATGAGAAACACTTTATCTAACGTATTCATATTCACTGCATTTTTAACAATACATGATAATTTAGGCAAACACAGAAGAATGTATTTCTTTGAAGATGTCGTTAATCTAAGATTTTGATTTAATAATTCAAATCCATCTTTTAATGTAATTAAAATCACTTCTTCTGATTTATTTAAAAATATATGATACAATTGTTTGACGTTAGATTCTGTTAAATTAAGATATATCGGATCACGATGAAGCAATACAAGTCCTAAGGCAGATAAAAGAACAGGTTCAAAAATATTCATAGGAACATTCTGATAATGATTTGTCAGTCCACACAGTAAATGATGGATATCTTTACTTGAAAAAAGGATACAAAAGGAGTTTTCCGCTTCAACATAACACAAATACTTTTCAATAAATTCAATCCCATCTAGTTTAGGGCGCCCTATAAATATCGGATAGTCTACCGTGATATGAATCTCATGAGCTGAAAACTGAGGTCGATACAGCTTGAAAAAACCATTGATTCCTTCAAATATTGTAGAACGATAAAAGATATTTTCTGTATTTAATAAATTCTTTACGATTTTCTTCTGTAAACTACGAGAAAATTTTACCTTTTGATTAATAATCTTCAATCCTTTTTCAAAAAGAGATTCTACTGATACTGTTTTTATTGTCTCAATGGCTAGATCAAAAGATAAATAAGTTTTCAGTTGAATACCAATAACATACATCATAGAGGCTATGATATCAATGGCCTTTTCTGTTGGAATAGAACTGCTTTCACCTCTATTCCATTTGTCTGTTTGCTTGCTAAGCAAAATCAAAAGATCTGTCTGTATTTTAATGATAATTTACGGTTCCTTGCCTGTTTGATCAATGATTCAAAATAATGCTTCTGATCCAATATTTGTTCATGATCAGAATGATACACATTCAGTGAATTCATTTTAATCCTCTCCACTTCTAAATGTTAGAATACTTTTTCCGCCATGTATATGTTCAGATAATCGTAAGGCTTCACCATATAAAAGTTCAAAAGACCCATAACAGCATCCATTAAATGAATCCTTCATAAAAGCAATAAGGTCTTTGTCTGATACTAAGTCCCATGTACTGTTTTTCAGATCATAAAATAGTTCAATAAGTTCATGTAAAGTATCTTCATAGTTTTCTTGTGAGACATAAGGAGAATCACAAAAGGCTTCAATCAGAAGAACTATTATTTCACCATTTAATTCTATACGTTGACTCTCTTTTAAAGCAAGTGAACGTGTTTGTGTCAGTAAAACTGCCTGATATTGATTTAAAGTAAGACCGTATTTTTCAGTTTCCAAATTGCAAGCAAGAATTTCATCTACGATTTGTTGTTCCAGCAAAGAGCTCTCTATTGAAACTAGTCCCAATTTATTCATAGTAGAACTCCATTGTTACTTCTTAGATTTTCTTATCTAAGATGCCATTCATTAATTGCTTGAACCCGTAATCCAAAAATTCATTTTCAGATATTGAAAACTGTTGAGTAATGTAGCTACCTTTTTTCTGAACTAAAGAAAACAATGATGAAATACTTGACCATAAAATAATGAAAACGGTTAGAAAGCTGTTGTTTATTCTTATTTTTACCACCAAATATGAGTGAATGACAACGTCTACATTTTTACGCAATAAAACGGCAACAAAGTTTACATATAAAAAGAGGATCCTTTTGGATCCTCATAGAGAACATTCATTATTGTTCAAGCATTTTTTCGATCATTTGCCATAAAGCATCCACTCCCTGACGCTTTTCACTTGAAAAAGGAATCAACGCTTCATCTTCCTTTAATTCAAGAGTTAAACGAATCCTTTCCAGATTCTTTTTGACCTCACTTCGCTTCAGCTTGTCCATTTTGGTAGCAACTACAGCTAAAGGAATATTGTGATATCTAGCATATTCGATCATCGTCAAATCATCTTCTGTTGGTTTATGACGTGCATCTACAATGATCAGCAACCCTTTTTTCTGTTGCCTTTGACCAAAGTATTCTTCCATCATTTCGCCAAACTGGATCAGCATCTTTTTTGATGCGTTGGCATAACCATATCCCGGAACATCCACGAGCATGAACACATCATCAATATTGAAGAAATTCAATAGACGTGTCTTCCCCGGTGTGTTTCCGACATACGCGAGATTTTTTCTTCTTGTGATTGTATTGATCAAAGAACTTTTCCCTACATTGCTTCTCCCTGCCATCACAATTTCCGGAAGAGGACTATCGGGCCAACTCTTTGAATCAGGTGCTGAAATCACCAAATAGGGATTTTTTACTTCCATTATTTCACCAAAGCGTAATCAATTACCTGAGACACATGTTCTACAGGAATAATCTTCAATGCTTCTTTGACAGAAGCAGGAATATCATCGACATCTTTCATATTGGCTTTTGGAACTAAAATCGTACTGATACCACTGCGATGTGCTGCCAGTGATTTCTCCTTCAACCCACCGATTGGCAAGACATTTCCACGTAATGTGACTTCTCCAGTCATCGCTAGATCACTCTTTACAGGAATATTTGTCAACGAAGAAACGATGGCTGTTGTTAAAGTAACACCGGCACTAGGTCCATCCTTTGGTACAGCTCCCTCTGGAACATGGATATGGATATCTTCCTTTTCAAAGATTTCTGGCTGGATCTTATATGTTTTCGCATTAGCTCGTACATAATCATAGGCAATGGAGGCACTTTCCTTCATCACATCACCCAATTTACCAGTCAGCACAAATTTTCCTTTTCCTTCAAAATGAGTGACTTCCACCTGAAGCACATCCCCACCAAAAGAAGTATAGGCAAGACCTGTCACACAACCAACCTGATCTTTCTTTTCTCTGCGTCCATAATCATAGATCTCATGGCCTAACCATTCATTGATCAGTTTTTTCGTTACGGTGATGGATTTCTTGTGATCTTTTAGAATAGCTAAAACAGCTTTTCTTGCACATGTACCGATGACACGTTCTAACTGTCTGACACCGGCTTCTCTAGTATAGTACTGAATCAAATACAATAAGATATCATCTTTTATCTTGAATTGTTTTTCTTCAAGTCCATTCATTTTCAGCTGTTTCGATACCAAGTGGCGTTTTGCAATTTCCACCTTTTCTTCTTCTGTATAGCTGGATAATTGAATGATCTCAAGACGGTCCTGTAATGCAGCCGGAATATTTTCAAGATAGTTGGCAGTGGCGATAAAGAGTACCTGACTCAAATCATAAGGCTCTTCAATGTAATGATCTGAGAACATGGCATTTTGTTCAGGATCCAGTACTTCCAACATGGCGCTGGAAGGATCTCCCTTATAGTCGCTTGCCATCTTATCAATTTCATCGATCAAGAATACAGGATTTACAGTACCCGCTTTTTTCATGCCTTGGATGATTCGCCCAGGCATGCTTCCCAAATAGGTTCTGCGATGACCACGAATTTCTGCTTCATCACGAACGCCACCTAAAGAAATTTTCACAAACTTGCGGTCAAGTGCTCTTGCAACAGATTTCGCAAGAGATGTCTTTCCAACACCTGGAGGGCCGACAAGACATAAAATAGGTGATTTTAAAGAATGGGTCATCTGTTTGACCGCTAAGTATTCAAGAATTCTTTCCTTGATTTTCTCAAGTCCATAATGATCTTCATTTAAAATGTTTTCTGCAACACTTAAATCTTCATTATCAACGCTCATCTGCCAATAAGGCAGTTTCATCAGCCAGTCGATATAGCTTTTGATGACACCGCTCTCTCCTGCACTTGCAGGCAGCATTTCATAACGTGCTAATTCTTCTAATACCTTTGTTTTGATGTTTTCAGGATAAGGATTTTTCTCCAGTTGTTCACGAATGGAATCTGCATCATCACTTGTTTCCGGAACATCTCCCAATTCTTCTTTGATAGCACGAAGTCTTTCTCTCAAAAAGTATTCTTTCTGGCTTTCTTCTACACGAGTTCTGACTTTCTGATTGATCTCATTATCCAACATCATAAGCTGTTTCTCTTTTTCAATTGCTTCCAGAACTTTTAAAAGACGTTCATTGATATCAAGAGTTTCTAAGAGTTCCTGACGTTGGTTCAGTGAGAAAGGAAATATCTGCGAAATATGATCTGCTAGACGATTTGCAGAAACACCTTTCGCAAAAGCCTTCACCATGATAGGTGAAATCAGACTTGATAAAGCTTCAAAACTTTCCATTTCTTTACTGATCTTACGTACTAAAACCAGTTCTTCATTTGCATCACCGCTGATTTCATTCAACTGTTCCACGAGCGCAAATTTACAATTTCGAATATCTTGGATTTCTGAAATTTTTGCACGATATAAACCTTTAAAGACTACTCTTGTAAAACGATCTTTTTTGTTGGTTGCGATAATTCGGCATACTGTTCCCACTTCATATAGATCGTTGGGATTTGGATCGTCCACCAAAGGATCGATCTGAGATACGATCATCACTTCCGCATTAAAACTTTCATTGCTTCTTCTGAGTGCATTCAGGCTCATTTCACGTCCGACTTCAATAGAAACTTCCTCATTCGGAAATACGACCACATCTCGGGTACATATCAGCGGAAACTGAAACATTTTCATTTCTTCCATCATACGACTCCTTCCTTTTAGTCAAAAAGACGCTAAGCGTCTTTTATTCGTTTTCTGTTTTCTTTGCTGCTTTATTTTTCTTAACAATTTCGATAGCTTCTCTGAGTTTCAGATCATAAGCTATAGAATCAGCGGAAACAAGGGCTTTGACCTTATCCACTTCCATCTTGTAAAGATCTGCAATTCGAGCATATTCAGCTTCGATCTTTTCTTCTGCCACTTCAACATTTTCTTCTTTCGCAACAGCTTCAAGTACCAAACGTACCTTTACTTTATTAGCAGCATCTACTGCCATCTGTTCACGAATCACATCTTCATTCTGACCTGTAAACTGTGTGAACTGTTCAAGAGTCATTCCCTGTTGAGCCAAACGCTGTTTGAAATCATTTACCATCTGATCACATTCTTCATCGATCATGACCTGTGGAATCTCAACTGTTGCGTTGTCTACTACTTTTGTCAGACAGTCGTTAGTATATTTGTTTTCAGCATCTTCTTCTTTATGTTTCTTCAGATCTTCTTTCAGATAAGCTTCAAATTCTTTCACATTGTTTACATTTTCAATGTTAGCCATCTTTACCAGTTCATCATTGTATTCAGGCAATACTTTTGTTTTGATTTCATGAACACAAACCTTAAAGATCACAGGCTGTCCGGCCAAAGATGCTTCCTGATAGTTTTCTGGGAAAGTTACTTCAATATCTTTGCTTTCTTCAGCTTTCATTCCAATGAGCTGTTCTTCAAATCCCGGAATGAAAGATCCTGAACCAATCACTAAAGGATAGTTTTCCCCTTTTCCACCATCAAATGCAACACCATCTTTGAAACCTTCAAAGTCGATTACAGCTGTATCTCCGTTTTCAACTGCTCCTTCTTCTTTGATTTCAAGTTCGGCATATCTTTCCTGCATGTGTTTGATCTGTTCTTCAATATCTTTCTTCAAAACACGTACACTGTCTTTTTTCACACCTAAATTGGTATAATCTCCCAGCTTCACTTCTGGTTTTACCTGGATATCAAATACCAGTGTCACTGATTTTTCATCCATAGCTTCAATATCCAAAGCAGGACGAGCAATGATCTGGATTTCATGTTCTTTGATGCCTTCCATTAACGCTTCAGTTGCAACTTCATCAATAGCTTCTACCAAGATCTGCTGTGTTGCAATATGTTTCTTTGCCATAGCCGCAGGCACCTTTCCTGCACGGAATCCAGGGATGGACAGTTTAGAAGCCAATTTTTTAAAAGCTTTGTCCTGTGCTTTTTCCCATTTTTCACCGTCTACGGTCGTTTTTAAAACTCCTGTTGATTTTTCTTTTAATTCCCAATTAGAACTCATGATTTTCCTCCTAAAATTCTTTGTCAAATTTGGTTGCTATATAATAATAATTCAAAATGGCCTTTTTGTGAAGCCTTTTTTTCACAAAAGAGGCTTTCTACCTGATCCACACATCCCAGCAAGTCCGCAACATAATAAACTATTTCAAGTGCCATAGATTCACTTTCATCTTCCTCAATTTCAAATTGAAGTCGAAGATAAGCTTCTTTCACGGC
>CAMEUL010000071.1 GCA_945938205.1 uncultured Traorella sp.
CCATCACCATTTCCGCCTGGTCTTCCAGGCCATGCCCATGTAGAGAAATATGGATTTTCCGCAGCACTAACTTTCATTGAAATAGGAAGCATTGCGCTAGACACGGTCAATACCAAAGCTAAAAAAATTTTTGTTAATACTTTTTTAATCAATTTTTTCCTCCTCTAAATATGTTAAATTATTACATGCTCAAGATAGTATAAATAGACTATACTTTAAGATTTATATTTGTAAAATTAAAATTAATTTGTAATATTATTAAAAGTATTACTTAACAATAATAAGTCGCTTGATGCGGCTTTTTTTGTTAATGAATGTTTTCCAAATGGTTTTTTATGCAAGTTGTTCATATTCAATTTACAGAGGATTTTTTAGTTTTGACAGATGAACGGCAATGTATTCTTTTAATACATTCTTTCAATATTTCTCTTCCTTGCCCTATATGCTCCATATCTTGTGTCACTCAATGACACCTTCATTTATCTGCTTCATGATTTCTCTTATAATACTGGTTGTTCATATGAAATTAAATATCTAATTCTTGATTATACACATAAGCACAAAACTTTCAAACATTTTGAAGTATAGAAATATATTCATTTTACCACGATTTTAACCACGATTGATAGGAAAAACATAAGAAGATAGAACTAGACATGCAAGGTTTATCACAAATACAAAATGCCCATAAAGACGATAAAATAAGGCTTTGCGTACATTTCCAATGATATAAAAGATAGTCAAAAAGACATATATAATAATTTATAAGATAAACTGTCAAAATATAGCAAAAACAAGTTTACGGGCACTAATCGTTCAATAAAGCTTGTTTTTGTTTTTTTTATTTGAATTCTCTAAAAGTTCGAAATAAACTAACTAATAACTGTACACCAAAATAATAATATATGAATAACGAATACTATTCTTGGTGAAAATAATATATAGAATAAAAATTAATATTGCTATTATTTCAATAATAAGCTCTTTAAAATTTCTTTTATTTACAAAATTATTTAATAAAATCACTACCAAAACTAATGAATATACAAAAATAACAAATTTATGTTCATCGCTTGCCAAAAAAGAACTAGCTATTAATAAAACAATAAATGCTAATGAATATATATAGAGTCTTTTTCATTTAATTTGTAGCTCCATCTATTATTTCCATATTTATAACATTGTCAGTATCAATAGTTTCTGCTAATGTGATTTTACATATTTTTTTTCATATGCTGTCACCTTTCGTTTTTCAAAATAAATCAATATTCATAAAAAAGCACAACCAAGTTAAAAGACTTGTGCTAAATTAAATCTCCATTTTTATATCTATGTAGGTTATATTTAAGCATAACGATCCTCCTTTATGCTTATACTCTATAATAAATATAAGCATAAAACAATAAACTATTCAGATAAATATTCTCTTATTAGCAAATAAAAACAGTTTATTTTTTGAGAAATCATTCTATAATAATCGTGTCATAAAAAAGGACACAATTGTCCTCTCTTTTTTTTAATATTGATTGTATTCAAATCAATTGTCATAATTTAGAGATCGGTGATGGTACTTATACTGTTCATGACTTCTTTAAGTACTTTCCCACACTTATCATGAATGATCAAGTCTGCTACTGAGTCATAAGGTGTCTTTTGAAGATTGATCAAAACACACTTGTTCCCTCTATAATAATTCATAAGATTGGCTGCTGGATAAACATTCAAGGATGTTCCCGCAACAATGAATACATCTGCATGTGCCACATCATGAATAGCCTTTTCAAAAACACCGGTTGGTAAAGGCTCTCCATAAAAGACAATATCCGGACGGATAATACCTCCACAAGTACATCTGGCAACATTACTCGTTTCAAGCTGATGCATGACATCCTCGTGAGTATAGGAACGATGACAGTTCTGACATGAGTAGGTGGCTACCGTTCCATGCACTTCCAATACCTTTTGACTTCCAGCCTTTTGATGTAAGCTGTCAACGTTTTGTGTAATGACAGATTTGAGTTTTCCCATTCTTTCAAGTTCAGCCAAAACTAAATGTGCGTCATTCGGCAAAGCAGTTGGATGGATAAATTCATGAATATAATAATCATAGAAAATATCTGGGTGCTTGAGAGCAAAGTCAATGCTTAAGCATTCTTCCGGACTTACCTTTCTTCCATTGCAAAGATATTCCTTCTGATAAATGCCGCTTTCACTTCGAAAATCAGGGATACCTGATTCCGTGGAAACGCCGGCTCCTCCAAAAAATACAATATTTTGGCTTTTTTGGATCCATTCAGTAAGTGTTTTGATTTCATCATTCATTTGAATCATCGATTCTTTGGTAGAACTGAATTGCAATGCATCCGATTCCTGTATGACATCCTACCGTAGAAATAAGTGGAATCAGACTTGAGTTAGCATCTGGGAAAGCAGTTTTGATTTTCCCAAGCATCTTTTCACAATTCATTTTATCCTTCACATAAGCAACAAACACATCATACTTATCATTGACTTGTTCGTTTTTCATAAAATCAAGTACTCGTTCCATTGCTTTTGGAAGTGTTCTGACTTTGTCAAACACATCAATTCTTCCTTGTGTTGTCGCATCGATCCTTAAAATTGGACAAATCTTCAGGAAGCCAGCAAGCGTTGCGGCAAGTGGAGTCAATCTTCCTCCTCTGACCAGATGATTCAGATCCATCGGAATCAGGAAAGTATGAGCACTCTGAACGACTTTATTCAGCTTGTCTTTGATTTCTTCAAGACTTTTTCCTGCTTCATACATTTTCTTTGCTTGTGTAATGCAATAAAATTCCACTTCCGCAGTTACATGTGTATCCACAAATTCAAAATTCAGTTCTGCCTGCTCACATGCTAAACGCATGGCATTGCTGGTACCTGACAACCCTGAACAGATGGGCACGCAAAATACGGTATCATACCCTTGACTCTTGATTTCTTCAATGGTTTCCTGAATCATGCCAAGGGGTGGAAGGCTTGTTTTCAACATTTCTTTATTGTCTACTTTATCATATACTTCGCTGATGCTCATATCTTCCAATTCCAGATAGTTATGCGTCTCATCACTGATCTGGAGTGGGCAGCTAAATATCCCCATTTCTCTTAATTGCGCAACGTTTCTTCTTGTTCCGCTATCACATATAAAGGCTACCTTCATATTCAATCCTCCTAGATTCTCTTAAATACCTGGAATCCAATACAGTCAAGGCCTGTGTGTACACTGATGACACTAACAAGCGGCATAATTTCAATCTCATGATTAGGGAAAGCAGCCTGAAGCTTTTCTTTGGCTTGAAGTGCATGTTCCATTCCATCACTGTGTGCAATGCGAATCACATAACTCTCATCAACACCGCGATCCTGCATTTCCTTCACTACTCGATCCACCGCTTTTCCATAAGTACGTATTTTTTCAAATACATCAATCTTGCCATCACTGCTTTTATCCAGTTTTAAAATAGGCTTGATTTTCAACAGACCGGCAAGTGTCGCAGCCAATGGTGTCAAACGGCCGCCTTTCTTTAAATGATCCAGATCATTTGGGATAATAAAAGTCATGCCATCATCTGCCATTTTCTGAATCTTTTCAATGATTTCCTCAATGCTTTTACCTTCATCGTACAACTGTTTCGCACGTACAATAGCATACAGTTCCAACATAGAAGTTGTATGTACATCCACATGATAGAACTTCAATCCGACTTCTTCTGCTGACAGTCTCAATGCATTAAAGCAACTGCTCAGACCTGGATTGATCGGTATACAGAAGACAGCTTCATATCCCTCATTTTTGATTTCCTTAAATGTCTTCTGAATCAGACCTAATGGAGGAATCGACGTGCTCATCAGCATGCCTTCTTTAATGTATTCATAAATCTTTTCTGTTGGCGCATCCACGAAATCTAAAAGGGTTTTCTCTTCATTCGGCAGCACAATCTGCAGAGGCAGAGAAATAATTCCATATTTCTTCATTTCTTCTGGATGCATCCCACAGGAACTATCTGTAATAAACGCTACTTTCATTGCAACACCTCGTTTCATGCTTCATTATACACGAATTCGTCCTTGAAATGAAGTTTCTCTTTATGTCTTGCGCAAAATCTTTTATAATAAAAATATGCCTTGTATCAAAGAAGAAAGCATTCACGAAATGGTGATCGAGAAAAGTCGCTTTATCACATATCTCAATCGCGTAACCAGTGAAGACGAAGCCAAAGCCTATATTCAAACGATAAAGAAGATGCATCCCACAGCAACGCATCATTGCACTGCCTATATTTTTGGTGAACACAATGAGTTTCAGAAAAGCAGTGATGATGGAGAACCAAGCGGTACTGCCGGTGTGCCAATGTTGGAAAGTCTGAAGAAAAATAATATGCAGGACACCCTTGCAGTCGTGGTCCGTTACTTTGGCGGTATAAAGCTTGGAGCTGGCGGACTGATTCGAGCCTACTCCAAATCGGTATCCAACGCCATCGCTTCTTCCAAACTTGTGGAAAAAAGAAAAATGCTGGAATATAATTTGGAATTCTCCTATGACATGATCGGAATCTTTGATTATTATTTTGCTCAGCATCACATTCCTATCATCAACAAGCAATATGAAGAAAAAGTGACATATACATATTTATGTGATCATGATCTCACAGAAGACCTGATGGAAATGGGAAAAGGGCAGATCAAAAACAGCTATCAAAAAGAATGTTTCGTAGAAGTGGATATTTGAAATTCACTTCTTTTCGTTTATAATAAATCTATGAAATATGAATCATTAAAAGACTTCAGTACATTGATCACATCTACCCCTTTACGTCAGGTACAAAAAGAACTGTTGAAGACTTCTTTCAAAGGAATTCGGATCACCAGTCTTTTTTCCTATGTCCTTTCTCTTGATCCAAAAGAGGTAAATTGGACGATCCGTTATGAAATCTATGAAAGATTCAAAAGCATTCAAAATGAGATCAACATCTTTAGAAAAAACCTGCTTAATAGTTCATTTATTGAAGAATGTGTAAAATTTCTGGAACAGATGCAAGCTTTTGATATAGCTTCAAGTGAATTGCCGGAAGAGACACCTGCACAGATAGAACTCAAAAAAATGATTTCTTTTATTGAAGATATTCCTACTCAATATGCTTACTTAAGAGAAAATGTGGAAACATTGAATCAGGATCTTTCCTCTCTTTATCTTGATATTCCTTATCCGGATCTTTTTGAAAGTTTTCTGATCGAGAAGTTAGTTGCACGTGGTGCTCATCTTTTACAGAATGATACTTCTTCACCAAACATTGAATATTATCATGCCATCAATGCCCGGTTGGAAATTGAAGGCATAGCACAAAAAATCATCAATATGAACCTCGAAGATGTTCTTGTAGCCTACAGTGACGCTTCTTATCTGCCTTTGATCAAACGGGTGTTTGACCGCTATCAGATTCCGCTATTAACTTCAGCAACTTTTCCTCATTCCATTTCTTATCATGTGATCGCTTTATTAAAATTTGCGAAAAATCCGGATGTGAAAGAATTAAACGAATGTTTAAATCAAAAATGCTTCGGCGACTGCAGTGATTTCTTGCAGGCACAAGCACTTTATCCTTATCCATTTGATCAAACTTATCCTGAATTTGAAGAAAGTGATCTAAAAGGAATTTGCTTTACCTCATCTGAAATACAGCGAATAAAAAACATCATTGAAAAAGGAAATTATCAAAAAAAGCAATGTATGCCTTATCTGAAACAGCTGACATCTGCTGACAGCATAAAGAATCTTTTCCTCTGTATTGATTCCATTATTCGTACCTTCCATAACAGTGAAAAAGACAAAAAAAGCATTCAACAGATTCAAAATCTATTGAAAGAAGCTTTGCCTTATGTCCATGACCTTTCAGATCTGGATCTTTTAATAGATCAGCTGAAAAAAATGCGTCTTGCAAGTTCTTCTTTTAACCTGAAAGGTGTCCTTGTTACTTCATTAAAGGATATGACGCATCCTTTACCTTATACTTTTATTATTGGAACTTCACAAAGCCAGCTAAATCCTTTTACTCCTTTAAGTGGGATCTTTGATGAAACTTATGTTTCCATGATTCCTTCCTTCCCACCATTGGATTCTCGTTACAAAAATGCTCATCAGCATATGATTTCAAAGCTAAGTCATGGGCAGCATCTGATTCTTTCCTATCCGCAAAGTGATTATCAGGGGAAAAATCTTGAAACCAGCCTGATCGTGGATCAGCTGATATCTCAGACGAGTCAGCCTTTTGACATACGCTTCAGTAAAGAAAAAACAGAAATCATACAAAATTTGAATCATCCTAAAACGGTGTATCTTCAGAACAATGAACTCAAAGGATCTGTATCTTCTCTTGAAAAATTTGTGGGATGTCCTTATGCCTATTTTCTGAAATATGGTTGTCATCTAAAAGAACCTCTTGAAGAAGGATTCAATATACAGAAAATAGGAACACTCAACCATGCCATCTTAGAGAATCTTGCGCTGAAATATGGAAAAGACTATGTTTATCAAGCAAAAGAAGAAATCAAAAAAATCCTCGATATAAACTTTGAAGATATGAAACGTGTTTTCCCACACTTAAATCTTCAGCTGATTCAAAATAGAATGCTGGAAAGTATGGAAAGAAATCTCGAAATCCTAAAGGATATGGAAAAACATTCTTATATGCAACCAACTTATTGTGAATATAAATGGGAAAAAGAGCTTCCATTGGATTCTGAAACACTGCATCTAGTTGGATATGTCGATCGCGTAGATACATCTCCTACTGCTTTTTGTGTATTAGACTATAAGAGTTCTTTCAAGAAACTGGAAAAAGACAAATTTTTGTCCGGACAGCAGTTACAGTTATGCACCTATCTAACTGTTTTGAATGAACAGCTTTCTTTACGCCCATTAGGAGGTTTTTACTATTCTCTTCAAAATCCGAAAATTGAACTTCCTTATCAGAAACTATCACGTCGCAGCAAAGAAATCTCATGCATTGATGAGACAGCCATACAGAATGAAAAGCAACGCATCAAACGTCTTCAGGGATGGATCTTTGATGAGAATGTTGAAATTATGGATGATGATGGAACACATGTAGTTGGAATATCCAATACCAAAAGCAAAGGTATTTCAGCACGTCAGGTTCTCAATATGGATGAAATCAGTCAGTGTGTATATGAAATGATGCGTCTGATTGCACAACAGATTTTAAGCGGCCACATACAATGTGAACCAAATGAGGCTGCTTGTCTTTTCTGCAAATATTCCCCTATCTGTCGTTTCAACGGAAGTTTCACTGAGAAGAAACCCCTTGTGGAAACGCCATCCTGCATGAGAAAGGAAGGTGAAAGCCATGAGTAAAAACTGGAACCCTGAACAGCTGAAAGCCATTCAGATGAGAAATACCAATATCCTGGTGAGCGACAGTGCC
>CAMEUL010000072.1 GCA_945938205.1 uncultured Traorella sp.
ATATCATTAAGTCCTTAATTGAACAAAATGCACGGATGGACAGTTTTGGTGTTGGAGAAAATTTGATCGTTTCTAAATCTTCTCCTGTTTTTGGAGGGGTCTACAAGCTTTCCAGTGTGCTAGAAAATGAAGAAATGATACCAAAGATCAAGTTGTCTGAAAATATCGAGAAGATGACCAATCCAGGTTTTAAGGACCTTTATCGTATCTATGACAATGATGGCATGATGCGTGCGGATGTCATGGCAATTCATGGACAGAAGATAGATCCACAGCAGGATCTGACCATCTATCATCCAAATTCAATGTGGATGAACAAGACATGTAGAGCCAATGAATATACTGTTGAAGATCGTCTGCAACCGATTTTCATCAAAGGACATCTTGTCTATGATGTGCCAACGATTCAGGAAATCAGAGATTATTCCAAAAAACAGTTATCTCATTTATGGCCACAGTATCAGCGTTTTGAATATCCACATGTCTATAAGGTTTCTTTGACCAAAGAACTGTTGGATCTGAAAACACAGCTGATCGAAAAACTTCGAGGAAAGAAAAAGTCAGGTTAATCCTGACTTTTTAACAGCTTGTCATGAATAAAATCATCCATCAGAAGAAAGGCGACATCCTTGACTTTTTCATCGCTCAAGAGACGATGCTTTCCTTCATGGAGAAATACACATCTTTTATTGAAATGCGGTATCTGTTCATAAGCCCATTCGCTGCTTCTAACAGGAATGACTTCATCACAGTCTCCCTGGAGGATCAAAACAGGACACAGAACTTTTGAAATATCATTTCTATAGGCTTTTACACAATTCAAAAAGGCAGAATAATAGGTAGAAGGCATACTGGCTGCTTTATTTTCAGAGGAAGAAATCAACTGTTTTCCTTTTTTAATTGCTAGATTTGTGTAGTTTTCCAAACTGAAATGAATGAAAGCAGGAGCTACCAGGATTAGTTTTTCTATTGGATAATGGCTGGCTAAATGAGAAGCAATGACACCACCCATTGAAAAACCTACAAGATAGATCCTTCTGTTTTCCTGTATCATTTTCTGCATCATTTCTTCAGCACGTTTCACCCATATTTTATAATCATCATCTTTTTTTCCTTCAATTTCAAACAGATTGAAAGTGACAATTTCCATGGAATGATTCTTTGCATATTCCACCAGTTCATCCATTTCGTTTTCTCTTCGGACACCAAATCCGTGAATGGTTAGGATCACATCCCTCTGATCGACTTTTTTCTTGAAGAAATTCTTGAAATTTTCTAACATTGTATCACCTTAACCATTATATCATGTTTTTTATCTCGACAAAATATTTGTTTTCTTTGTCGTATGATGATGTCGGAGGGATATTTATGGATCTGATCAAAACATGCCGGAATTCCACAAAAATGCATCTTTTATGCAAGGATCATGTGCCTAATTTTGCGATGAAGAATGAATTTCAAACTATTACCTTTTCTTTGAAAATGAATCATCTTGAAATCTATGAAGAAGAATTCTATGGATATGTTATGGAAGATGGCGGAGCTTTTTTATGTGTGAATGTGACCATTACCAACCTGATGAAGGAAACACTTCCTTTTCAAAAAAGTGATTTTGTCATTACATACGATTCTGAAGGACCTTATGAAGCCGAGGAGTATTTTGGGGTTGACGCACAGTTTGAAGATGAATGGGAACTGAAACCCAATGAAACAAAAACAGGCGTCTTTGTTTATACAATTTCAAAATACGCCAAAAAAATAGCGTTCAAATATTTTGAATTGTATGATGATCAAAGAATCAAGGAATACCGTCTGCGGTATATCATATCTCAGTGAAAAAATTTTCAGAAAAAATTTGTAAATTATCTCTTGACAAATTTCATTCTTGTTTTATAATAACAGCATAAGCAGAGAAGAGAAGAGTAAGCAACGGAATTTTCAAAGAGAGTTTCCATATGGTGAAAGGAAATAAAAGGAACTTGCTGAACATGGTCTTGGAGCTATTGCTTCCGATATGAGGTTGCATCGGGATCGCCCGTTACAGCGATAGGGTATGCTGGTACTCGAAGAGGTTCATGTTGTGAGGCATGAATGAATAAAGGTGGTAACACGAAGTCAACTTTCGTCCTTTAGTGGGTGAAAGTTTTTTTTCACCCAAGAGTTGAAACAGTGAAAAAAAGAGGAGAAGAACATGAAAAAATTATTTGCTGTATTATGTACATTTGCACTCCTTACAGGATGTGCCGCAGGAAAAGGTGATGACAAGACAATCACCGTGGGTGTGAGCCCTCAGCCACATGGAGAAATCCTGAATGCTGTCAGAGAAGAAATTGAAGCAAAAGGATACAAACTTGAAATCAAGGAATTTACAGATTATGTAATGCCGAATGAAGCTCTGAGTGAAGGAAGTTTGGATGCCAACTATTTCCAGCATGTTCCTTACTTAAACAATTACAATGAAGAAAAAGGTACAGATCTGGTAAGTGCCGGTGCTATTCATTATGAACCATTTGCCATCTATCCTGGCAAAAATCATGAAGTTAATAAAAATTTGACCGTAAATGATATTCCTGAAGGAGCCATTATTGGTGTTCCAAATGACGGAAGCAATGAAGCTAGAGCTTTACAGCTTTTGGAATCCTTAGGAATCATTAAACTGAAAGAAGATGCTGGATTCTTAGCAACGAAAAATGACATCGTTGAAAATCCTAAAAACGTGGATATTCGTGAACTGAATGCTGAAAGCATTCCTGCTCAGCTGCCTGATCTTGACTATGGAATCATCAATGGCAACTATGCTCTGGGAGCTGGACTAAGTGATAATGCCTGTGTTTATGAAGATGTCAACAGTATCGGACTTCAGACCTATGCCAATGTGGTAGCTGTACGCAAAGGTGAAGAAAACAGTGAAAAGACAAAAGTATTGCTAGAAGCATTGACAAGCGATAAAGCAGTTCAGTTCATTCAGGATACTTATGGAGATGCTGTCGTATCTGTTGTTGAAAAATAGAACCGCAAGGTTCTATTTTTATATGAGCATGGTATTCTTTTCTTGTTGAATCAAAGTGTTTTACTAGTGGATGAGCAGATTTATCCGTTAGATTTAGCTCTTTGATGATAAGACTTTAAGTAAAATTTAGATTGCCGCTTTAAAATAAAGGAAGAGGTGCCTTATGAGAATTTTGTTATGTGAAGATGAAAAAGAATTATCCAATGCCATTTCGACGATTTTAAAACATAAGAATTATTCTGTAGATGCGGTATATGATGGACAGTCTGCTTTGGATTGTGGAAGGGATGAATCCTATGATGTCATTCTTTTAGATATCATGATGCCGAAAATGAATGGCTTGGAAGTGCTGAAACAATTACGTTTAGAAAAAATACAGACACCGATCCTGATGCTTTCTGCCAAAGGGGAAGTAGAAGATAAGATCAAGGGACTGGACAGTGGTGCGGATGATTATTTGCCAAAGCCGTTTGCTATGGCTGAACTGGTTGCTAGGATTCGGGCTCTCACACGAAGACAAAGTGAACTGGTGGACGATCTTTTGAACTTTGAAGATCTAGAACTGAATCGCATGAATTATGAAATGAGTGCTAACGGACAAGCCATTCGTTTATCCAACAAGGAATATCAGATGTTGGAAATGATGATGACCCATCCGAATCGGATCATTTCCACAGAAACTTTCATGGAAAAGATCTGGGGTTATGATAGCGAAGCTGAAATCAATGTGGTATGGGTTTATATCAGTGCTTTGAGAAAAAAGATCTTGCAGGTAGAAGCTAATGTAGTCATCCAAGCAGCCCGTGGTGTTGGCTATAAATTGGTGAAAGCTCATGATTGAGAAAATGCGAAAAAAATTCATCAGTATCATGATGCTGTCTTTAACAGTGGTGCTGATCCTGATTATGTCTTTGGTGAATCTGGTAAATTATTATCAGTTGAAAGAACAGACGAATCAGAAAATCACGTATCTTGCAGAAAATGATGGCCGTTTACCTCAAAAGCCCAAAGACGATTTTGAAAAACCGATGAATCCTATTTTTGAAACCCGTTATTTTGTGGTTCATCTGAATGAAAACTATGATATTTTAAATATTAATACTTCTCATATTTCATCGATTTCAAGCAGTGAAGCCCTCACTTACAGTCAGCAGGTGCTCTCCACTCGTTCATCGCAAGGGATCCTTCATGATTATCAATATCGTATCGTAGAGAATCAAAATGAGATTTTGATTGTTTTCGTGAATGTTGTCAATCAGCAAGAAGCCGTACGCTCTTTCTTTGTTTCCAGTGTCTGGATCGTTCTTGCATCCCTTCTGATATTGTTTGTCATCGTTGTTTTGGCCAGCAGACAAGCAATAAATCCCTTATTACGTGCTATTGAAAAACAGAAGCAGTTCATTACAGATGCTTCTCATGAAATCAAAACACCGTTGGCAATCATTTCAGCCAATAATGAAGTGCTGGAATTAGAATATGGAAAAAATGAATGGATCACATCCAACCAAAATCAGATTCACCGTTTGAATTCACTGTTGAAAAAAATGATGACTCTTTCTAAAATGGAAGAAGATGTGAAACCCGAAAAAAGTTTGATTAATTTCAGTGAATGTGTGGAAAATACCCTTCAAGGTTTTTCTTCCTTGCTGCGTCAGAAAGAAATCCATCTGGAAACAACGATCGAAGAGAATATCATGATTGAAGCGGATGTGGAAATGATTCAGGAACTGGTGAATATTCTGATGGACAATGCTGTCAAATATGTGCAGGATCCTAATTATATCCTGGTAAAACTGTACCGGAATCATTTGAATTGTATTTTTGAAGTGTTCAATACATGTCCCCAACTGCATATTGAACTGGATCAGCTGTTTGAACGATTCTATCGTTATGATAAAGCCCGTTCATCTCTTGTGAAAGGGCAGGGCATTGGATTATCAATTGCCAAATTGGTCGTGCAGGCGCATGGAGGGAAAATCAAAGCCAATTATCAAAACAATGGACTTTTAATGAAAGTAGAACTTTAATGCTGTATGGACTGTCATACAGCATTTTTCTTAAGAAATTTTAAGCAAAGTTTGAGTAAATTCAAAGTTTGATTTTAGGTTATCTTTTTATAATAAAGACGGTGGTGATGAAATGAGCACGGAAGTATTTGAAAGAGTAGAAAAGAAATATCTGTTGACCAAAGATCAGTATGAATGTCTCATGCCTGTCATCAAAGAGCATGTGAAGGAAGACTTATATCCTGTTTTAGAGATCCATAATCTTTATTTTGATACAAAAGAGGATACTCTGATCCGTAATTCACTTGAAAAACCAGTCTACAAGGAAAAATTGAGAATCCGGTCCTACAAAGTTCCTGAGCTGAATGATCCGGTTTATTTGGAAATCAAGAAGAAATTTGAAGGGATTGTTTATAAAAGAAGAAAACAGGTTCTCTATAAGGATCTAAAACATGCTTCTGAGGAAAAAGATCAGATTCAAAAGGAAATCAATTATCTCACAAAACAGTATCCGGGCATAAGACCGGCTATGATGATTTTTTATCATCGTACTTCGTGGATAGGTAAAGAAGAAAAAGATTTGCGGATTACTTTTGATACTCAAATGAAAATGAGAAAACAAGATCTTTCTTTAGAGAAAGGAAACTATGGAATACCTTTATTGAATGAAAATGAGATATTGATGGAAATCAAGTTTTTAAATGCCATGCCTTTATGGCTGGCACATCTTTTGGATCATTACAAGATTTTTCCTATATCCTTTTCTAAATATGGAAAAGGATATCTGATGACACAAAAGGAGGAAATAATTTATGTTTGAGAGTTTATTTGTTTCATCGACAACTGTATTTGATATGACAAGTTTTCTGATATGTACAGGCACAGCACTTTTGCTGGGAGTGGCTGTAGCCTTGTTTTATATGTATAAAAATATTTATACGAAAGGATTTATCCTTTTCCTAGTTCTATTGCCTGCTATGGTGTGTGTTGTCATCATGCTGGTAAATGGAAATCTAGGTGCCGGGGTTGCGGTCATGGGAGCTTTTTCTTTGGTGCGTTTTCGTTCTGTACCTGGCAATGCCTTAGATATCTCTGTGATCTTTCTTTCCATGGCAATAGGACTTTCTACGGGCATGGGATACGTCGGTATAGCCGCACTGTTTACTTTTGTGATCCTTTTGGCAGGGATGATGGTTCGCATGAGCCCTTTTGGAAATGAAAATCCATGTGAAAGAATTCTAAAGATCACGATTCCTGAACAGTTAAATTACAATGAAATTTTTGATGATATTTTTGAAAAGTACACAAAAAGCTGTGAACTGATCCATGTGAAAACTACGCATATGGGAAGTTTATATAAATGTGACTATCATATTCGTTTAAAAGCGATTGGCAGTGAAAAGGATATGATCGATGAAATACGTGTAAGAAATGGAAATCTGGAGATTTCCTGTGGCAAAGTAACTGCCGGAAAAGAGGAGTTATAATGAAAAAAACTGCAATCATCTTTCTTCTGTGTTTCCTATTGTCGGCTTGTCAAAGTACCCCTTCACAAACAACGGATGAGCCTATAAAAACCAGTGGTTATGATCTGAGTTTTTCCGCATCTGACTTAGAAATAGGATATGATGAAGATGCACAAGTAATTGAACTAAGTAAAGATCTTGAAATTACAGATCCTGGTACTTATATCCTTCAAGGAGAAATGACAGGGCAGATCAAAAACAATGTGTCAGAGAGTGTATCCGTAAGACTGGTACTTGATAATGTTGTGATCCATGCGTCCAATCAACCGGCTATTTATATCTTATCTGCAGATAAAGTCTTCTTGACATTGAGTGAGAATTCAGTGAATGTGTTGAGTGAAAACGGAGAATTCATACAAAGTGATGACAATCATCCAGATGGAGTGATTTTTTCTAAGAGCGATCTGATAATCAATGGAGAAGGAACATTGAAAATAGAAACTGCATCCGGTCATGGAATTGTTTCCAAGGATGATCTGATCATTGGAAGCGGAACTTATGAAATTACTGCTTCGGGACAGGGATTGAGCGGAAAAGACTGTGTGAAGATCAATTCAGGAACTTTTATCTTGAATAGTGGGAAAGATGCCATCCAGTCGGATAACAGTGAGTATGCAGAACGTGGCTTTGTTTATATCAACAATGGTGATTTTCAGATAGTTTCAAATCAGGATGGCATTCAGGCAGAGCACTATTTACAGATCGATGCTGGAAATTTTTCAATAGAAACCATTCAGAAAGATGAAGAAAGTGCAAAGGCCATCAAATCCGATGGAGATCTTCTCATCCAACAGGGAAACTATAAAATTACAAGTGATGATGATGCGTTACATTCCAATGGAAATTTATGGATCGAAGATGGAAA
>CAMEUL010000073.1 GCA_945938205.1 uncultured Traorella sp.
GCATATTTTCATAAAAACCGCCACCTGTAATATGAGCTACTCCATGTACATCTACATGCTTGAACACTTCACAAACAGGACGTACATAAATTTTTGTTGGAGTTAAAAGTGTTTCTCCCAAAGTTTTAGAAAGCCCATCATACGTTGTATTCAAATCCAGCTGATGATCTTTAAAAACGAGTTTTCTTACTAAAGAGAAACCATTGGAATGAACCCCAGAACTGGAAAGACCCAATACGACATCGCCTGCTTTGGTCTTGCTTCCATCAATCATTTGACTCTTTTCCACAACACCTACCGTAAATCCGGCAATATCGTAATCTTCTTCTTCATACATATCCGGCATTTCAGCTGTTTCTCCACCAATCAATGCGCAATTGGCTAAGACACAGCCATCACTGACTCCCTTCACGATAGCTTCAACCTTTTCAGGATGATTTTTTCCAACAGCTATATAGTCCAGGAAAAATAATGGAGAAGCTCCTTGTGCCAACACATCATTGACGCACATAGCTACAGCATCCTGACCAATCGTATCATGTTTGTCCATCATAAAAGCCAGTTTCAGTTTTGTACCAACACCATCGGTACCGCTGACAAGAACCGGTTCCTTATAGCCTAAGCTAGCTAGATCAAACAATCCACCAAAGGAACCGATATTTCCCATGACTCCAGGACGATGGGTTGCTTTGATATGTTTTTTGATTCTCTCTACAGATTCATATCCTGCCTGCAGATTTACTCCTGCATTCTTATATTGTTCACTCATAATCTACCTCCTAGAACTTTGATTCTTTATTGGCATCCTTAATGGAATCAAACAATTCCGTAGGATAATGTCCTGTAAAGCATGCCATACACATATCACTGATACCTGTTGCCTTTTTCAATCCTTCATGTGAAAGGAATGCAAGAGAATCACATCCGATAATCTCGCGTACTTTTTCCACATCATTGTATGCACTGATCAGTTCTTCGTACGTATTAGTATCTACACCGTAGAAACATGGTGATATCATTGGAGGAGATGCAATTCTCATATGAACTTCCAATGCGCCCATATCACGCAACATCTTCACAATTTTTTTGGATGTGGTTCCACGAACGATCGAATCATCAATCAAGATAATTCTTTTTCCTTTGACAATGCTGCGAACTGGTGAAAGTTTCATGCGCACTCCTTTATCCCTCAGTTCCTGGCTTGGCTCGATAAAGGTACGTCCCATATACTTATTTTTGATCAATCCCATTTCATAAGGAATACCGCTCTCTTCCGCATAACCAACAGCAGCACTTAGTGAAGAATCCGGCACACCAAGTACTATATCCGCATCAACAGGTGCTTCTTGAGCCAGCACACGCCCTGCTTCCTTTCGGGAGGCATGAACATTCACGCCACATATATCGCTGTCTGGTCGAGAAAAATAGATGTATTCCATCGCACAAATATTGTTGACACGATCTTTTGCATAGAAAGTAGAGGACATTCCATCTTTAGTAAATGTAACAATTTCTCCCGGTTCAACGTCTCGGATGAATTCAGCACCGATAACATCAAATGCACAAGTTTCAGAACTGATGACATATCCGTCTTGCATTTTCCCAATGGATAATGGACGAAGTCCATTCTTATCACGCATGGCATATAATTTATCTTTTGTTATTACGATAAAGGCAAAACCACCTTTTAATGTATTTAATGCTTCTTTAATCGCTTCAATACGAGATTTTGTCACATCTTTCTTAATTAAATGTGCCAAGATTTCTGTATCGCTGGTTGATTGAAAAATGGAACCATTCATTTCGAGTTTTTCACGGATCTGTTTGGAATTTACGATATTTCCATTGTGGCAAAGTCCAAAATCACCCGTTGAATGATTAAACATGAAAGGTTGCACATTGTTAGGACCACTACCTCCGGCAGTTGAATATCGAACATGTCCGATGGCAAAGTCTCCTTTGCAGTAGCGCAGTTCCTGTTCATGAAATATTTCTTTTACCATACCTACTCCACGGTGTCCGTAAAGGCGTGTACCATCTGTCGTGACGATTCCACATCCTTCTTGGCCACGATGTTGCATGGCATGAAGAGCATAATAAGTCAGTTCGCTGGCATTCTTTACATTAAAGACACCAAAAACCCCGCACTCTTCATGAATTTCGTTATCATCTATTGTTTTATATTCCATAAATTCTCCTTATTTTGACAATCTTTTCAGTATTTCCTGATAGGCATCTTCAACATTTCCAAGATCTCTTCTGAAGCGATCCTTATCCAATTTTTCTAAAGTTATCTTATCCCATAAACGGCATGTATCCGGTGATATTTCATCTGCAAGAACAATTTCCCCATCACTAGTTCTTCCAAATTCAATTTTGAAATCAACGAGAATGATACCTAACTGATCCCACATATCGATCATAACTTCATTAATTTTCTTTGTCATCTCATATATGCAGTGTAGTTCATCATAGGTCGCTATTTTTAATGCTACTGCATGATGATCGTTAATGAGTGGATCATTCAATGCATCATTCTTGTAACAAATTTCATAAATCACATTGTCAGGTTTTGTTCCTTCTTCAACACCCAGTCTTTTCGACATGCTACCGGCGATATAGTTACGAACAATCACTTCCAAAGGTATAATGCTCACCTTTCGGCATAGCTGATCACGATCATTTAACTTTTCAATCAGATGTGTCTTGACACCTGCTTGTTCCAGTTTCTTGAAAATGATAAAACTTATTTCATTGTTTAAGAAACCCTTATGATCTATCTGAGCTTTCTTCACACCGTTGAATGCAGTTGCATCGTCTTTATAATGAATGATAATCTTTTCAGGATCTTCGGTTGCATAAATTTGTTTTGCTTTACCTTCATAAAGAAATTCTTTCTTTTCCATGTGTTCCCCCTATTTATTTCTTAAAATACTGAACTCCACTTGCGAAAATACTCTGTTTTTTGTTTCCATCAATATTCTTAAATACATCTTCAAAATATCGTTCAGAGTGACCCATCTTACCTAAAACGTGACCATCATAAGAACAGATTCCTTCAATGGCACAAACTGAACCATTAACATTATAATTCGTATCAGAAGTCAGATTCCCCTCAGGATCACAATACTGGAAGGCAACACAGCCTTTGTCAAAAAGATCCTCAACCATTTCCTGACTGGCAACAAATTTTCCTTCTCCATGACTTACCGCAATCGCATGAACACTTCCAACTTTTTCATGAGCCAACCAAGGTGAGTTATTGCTAGCCACACGTGTATGAACAACAGTTGAGATATGGCGATTAATGTCATTTCTGAAAAGTGTTGGAGCGGATTGGTCTAAAGTTTGAATACGTCCATAAGGCAAAAGACCACTCTTGATCAATGCCTGGAATCCGTTGCAAATACCTAAAATCAATCCATACGATGAATTTAGCACTTCCATCTGGTTCATCTCCGCTGGAGAAGCCTCCCGGCAATGCCATGATCTGGCACTTGTCAAGTAAAGCTACGAAGCGTTCGATACTGTCAAAGATCATTTCTTCTGTTTCATTTCTGAAAACCAGAATATGTGGAATTGCACCTTCTTCACTGAATGCACGTGCTGTATCATATTCACAGTTGCTGCCTGGGAAAACAGGGATGCATACATGAACTTCATCTACCAGATATCTTGATTTAAATGTCATCTGACTTTCTGTATCATGAACAGGAATCAGATTCCTAGTGCTTGGTGAAACAGTTGGATAAAGTTTTGAGAACGTGGACATATAAGCATCCATCGCTTTCTGTTCATCGATCTTCAATCCATTCATCTTCATCTCATCACATGTTTTTCCAATAACATGTGCTAAATCACAATCCAGTTCATTTTCACTTTCTACAATAAAAGTAGCAGGCATATAATCAAAGACATGTTCATAATTCACGTCAAATCCGATGTGATTTCCAATTGCCATTTTATAGAGACAGGCAAGTGCACCACCTTTTTCAATCAGTGAACAGCTAAGCACTTTCTTTTCCTGAATGAGTTTTTCCACACAAGTAAACACTTTTTCAATGGAATCAAGATTTGGCTTTTCGAAATCAAAATCAGGCTGAATCACACTTAATACATGATTCTTTCCTTTCAATTCATTAGAAATAATATAATCGGCATCTCCATGAGCACAAGCAAAACTGATCAGTGTAGGAACAACATTTAGATCATTGAAGGTTCCTGACATGGAGTCTTTCCCTCCGATTGCAGCTTTCTTAAAATGATCCTGAACACTCATGGCACCCAGCAAAGCTTCGGTTACCTTACCCCATGAAGTCTTGTTTCTTGAAAGGCGTTCAAAGTATTCTTGGAAAGAGAAATGAATATTCTCAACCTTACCACCAACAGCAACTACTTTGGCCATTGACTGAATGACACTGTTCTGAGCCCCTACAAAGCAAGAATACTCCATGACTTCAGGATCAAAGCCATAACTCAAAATAGAAACTGTTTTTGTTTTTCCATCCAACACCGGTAACTTTTGAACACTGGCCAAGGTTGGTGTAAGCTGAGTTTTTCCTCCAAATGGCATCAGCACGGTTGTTGAACCAATGGAAGCATCAAACATTTCCACAAGTCCTTTCTGACTGGCTACATTCATATCTGAAAGAACTTTATAGATATTCTCTTCATTATAAGTCATTTCGCTTCGGAATGGATTTTTTCCATTCATCGTAGCTATTTCCACATCCGCATTCTGACGGACACCGCTTGTGTCAATAAAATCACGATCAAGATCGACAACAATCTGACCCTGATAAGTCATGACCAAGCGATTCGAATGATTAACGGTTGCGACAATATAAGCTTCCAGGTTTTCCATTTCTGCCAATTCAATAAAAGTAGCAGCATCTTTCTGATCCACGACCACAGCCATTCTTTCCTGACTTTCACTGATCGCGATTTCTGTCGCATTCAAACCGGCATATTTGGTGCGTACAAGATCCAGATTGATTTTCAAGCCTGCCGCTAATTCTCCAATGGCAACACAGACTCCTCCGGCACCAAAGTCATTACACTTCTTGATCAGTTTCGTACAGGCTTCATTTCGGAAAAGACGCTGAATTTTTCTTTCTTCTGGAGCATTTCCTTTTTGAACTTCACTGGCACATACTTCCAGCGACTTCAAGTTATGTTCTTTGCTTGAACCTGTTGCTCCACCAATACCATCACGACCGGTACGTCCTCCAAGAAGGATGACCACATCTCCATCTTCCGGTGTTTTTCTTACCACATTTTCGGCTTTATTTGCTGCAACCACAGCTCCCACTTCCATGTGTTTTGCTTTATAAGAATCATGATAGATTTCTTTCACATAAGTCGTTGGCAATCCAATCTGGTTTCCATAAGATGAATTTCCATGAGTTGCCTTCTTAGAAATCACTTTCTGTGGAAGCTTTCCTTCCATGGTATCCTCAATATCTTCTAACACGTTGCCGCATCCACTGATACGCATCGCCTGATAAACATAACTTCTTCCTGAAAGAGGATCACGAATTGCTCCCCCAATGCAAGTAGATGCTCCTCCAAATGGTTCAATTTCTGTTGGATGGTTATGTGTTTCATTTTTAAACTGAAGCAGCCATTTTTCAATCGTTCCATCATGATCTACATCAATAAAAACACTGCAGGCATTAATTTCTTCGCTGACTTCCACTTCATCCGCAAGACCTTTGTTTCTGAGATCGCGCGCATTGATGGTTGCCATATCCATTAAAGTGATAGGCTTATTTTCTCTCTTATTTTCAGCTCTAAGTTCCATATAACGGTCAAGAGCTTTCTGAATATCCTCTTTAAAGCGTTCTGTTGTTATTTCAATATTTTTTAAGCATGTCTCAAAAGTTGTATGACGGCAGTGATCAGACCAGTAAGTGTCTAGCACTTTGATTTCAGTCTCTGTTGGATTTCTTTTTTCTTGATTTTTAAAGTAGTCCTGGACCATCAATAGATCTTCTTTTGACATGGCCAGTCCTTCATCCTGGACAAAATTCTCAATTTCTTTTTCACTCAGTTCTATAAAGCCGCTAAAATCCTTTAAAGGTGTCACATCCACATTTGAATCAATTTTCAGTTCTGACATATTTTTTTCTCGAGATTCAATTGGATTAATGACATAATGTTTTACTTTTTGATATTCATCATCACTCAATGCTTCATCGAAAATGAGAATTTTTCCACAGGTAATGACACATTGACTGGATGGATTTAATAGTTTGATGCATTGCATGGCACTGTCTGCACGCTGATCATACTGTCCTGGCAATGTTTCAATAGCCAGTGTTTTTCTCTCATGAAGTTCAACACTCTCTAAAATAGTGTCAACAACGGGTTCACTGAATACCGTTGCTTTTGCTATTTCAAATACACTTTCTTCAATGCCAAACACATCATAAATATTCACTAAACGCATGCTGTTGGCATGAATCTGAAAGTTTTCCTTCAGCTGAGCAAATAAATCATTTGCTTCAACCTGAAAGCCTTTTTTCTTCTCCACAAATACTCGCTGATTGATTTTCATGGTCCCTCCTAGAATTTCATATTTTCAAGCACATTTTTACGCATGTTTTCTTTATGTGCTACCATTTTTTCGTGATATGTTTCATCAAATGCTCCAAGGATCGTTGCGCAAAGCACAGCAGCATTCTTTGCGCCGGCTTTTCCGATGGCTACGGTTGCAACTGGAACTCCTGCCGGCATCTGCACAATGCTTAAAAGAGAATCCAATCCATCAAGAGTAGACGTTTTAATTGGGATTCCGATAACTGGCAGTGTTGTACACCCTGCAATTACTCCGGCTAAATGCGCTGCTCCTCCGGCAGCAGCAATGATGATCTTTAACCCTCTCGCATAAGCACTTCTTGCATAAGCAATGGTTTCATCCGGTGTACGATGAGCACTCAATACAATTTTTTCATAAGGAATATCAAATTCCTCAAGCAGTTTTGCGGTTTCAACAACACAGTCAAAATCACTCATGGATCCCATAACGATCCCGACAATTGGTTTTCTGTCCATAGTGGCCTCCTTAAATAGAAAAAGGACATTAATACTAATGTCCACAAAACAAAAAGGTCTTTGTTTTGTAGTCGCTTATTTTACGGAAAAGCGGTAGAAACTTGTGGGCCATATCCCCACGATTATACAAGCGCAAGACAAATAAAGAAAAAATAGATGCAAGAAAAACATCTATTATTTCATATTCTTTTTTCTGCAAAAGCGGGCTGAAATAATGTTTAATTTTAAGTACACGATATCACCCTCACTTTCAAGAATAGTTTAACATAATTTACCTTTATTGAAAACACATAAAATAAAAAAGAGGCTGTAACGAAATAGAAAAATTTCGAAGATGAAATTCATTC